>CAYXVH010000001.1:0-2702 GCA_964468615.1 uncultured Thiotrichales bacterium
TGCATCACGTACACGGATTACATCAATATTAAATAACCATTGCTCACCAGCTAACGGATGATTTACATCTAAAGTAATCTTCCTATTTCGAATTTATGTGATCTAAGTAAGCTGTAGTACTTATTGGTGCTTGAAATGACCTGTTGCATCGCTCAAAATTTAATTACCCAATTTTTTACCAAAGGAAATTTCCATGTCAAACGATATAACAAGCAGAAAAGGCGAAGTAGTTGGCCAGTGGGACGGAGAAGATGTAAATGATTTGATGAAAGAATTAGCGCGCATTAAAAAGGAACTTACGGGTGATCGCGTTGAGCACACCGGCATCCCTCACAAAGACCAGTTTCCTGAAGATTTTGTAGGCTTTACTGCTTATGTAATGTGGACAGTTGATAAAAAAGACCAATGCTTAACTGGATCGGGAGCTAACCGCATTGAGCCGGTTGCACAAATTCGTGAATTTTATGCAAATGATATTGCAAAGGATGCAGCAGGACGCGCGCGCGATTAATTGAAATACCTAAATTGCGTTTGCCGGATTAAATCCAGCAAACGCAATTACTCTAGTGTTGCAATCCTGAGATTAAATTGGTTAACGGCGACTGCTCCTGCAATTTAACAACAAAAGCTTCATTGAGCGGCACTGCTCCTGCTTGAATATGTGGTACCAGCTCTTCTAAAAACTGCAGTACGAACAACATACCCTTTCTTTCTTCAGACCCTTCTTCTAACACATCCGCTTGCGATCGCAGTGAACTAACATGATCAGTAAATTGATTTGCCTGCTCTTGTAATTCCAAATTTTGAAACTCTTCTTTGAAATCAACGTGAATCTCTCGATCATCTGAATCATCATAAGAAATAATTTTAAATTTTAACGGCCCTTCCATTCCCATATCTATCCAATAGTAATTTTTATTTAGGTGTAGCGTAAACCTGAGTCCAATATCTATTTACATTTGCGATACCAGTCTGAGTATATGCTGCTGACATCATATTGCTACAGTGACCTGGACTACTCAACCAATCATCAATGACCTGCCCTATACTTTTTTGGTTATGCGCAATATTTTCAGCAACGGCACGCCACATATAGTTCGCTTTGTGCATGCGCTCTACGAGAGTATCGCCATTTGAACTTTCATGCTCTAAAAATTGATACTTAAACATATCTTGAGAATGCATGTGCGCCGCTTGATTTAAATTACTATTCAAACTTAATGATGATGCTGCTGGGAAAAACTCTTTGCCACACTTCCTACCTTTAGAACGGGCTATATTCACTTGCTTTAGGAACTGATGATGAAAATTAGTAGTTATTGGTGTTTTTATATTTTTTTCTACTACTGATGAACCCGATGATGTACAACTCAAAACTAATACCAAAACTGCTATAAATAATATTAGCTTTGCCATTAGATGGTATATAGATCGATCAAAATTGTTTTCAACACTTCTGCATCCTTAATACTCAAACTATGCAGACTTTTTATCTGGTAGGTTTTACTTCTACCTCGTAACGCAAAAACTTCATTCATGTCTTGGCTACTGCTCGGCACAACAAAATCTTGCAGATGATCTTTAGATTCTTCGCGCACTATAGAGTAGTAACGTGCTTGCGGATGCTCTTGATAATTAAGCCATCCAATTAAATTATCAGACCGACCTGGACTTAAATCAAAAAACAAACCCTGAGAGCGATAGATTTTTTCAACTCCCGGAATACCATCCACCCAAACCAATACATTCTCTGAAACAGTTTGTGCCAGTGCAGCATTCTTAGCCCCTAAATGCGGACTGGCAATAGTAATCAGAGCACTAAGATTTTGTAGAGGATTTTGCACCATATACAAACGCGCAACTATTCCGCCTGCTGAATGACCGACAAGTATAATTTGTTCATCAACATGTTTATGTTGAACAAACTTTATATATTGATCTAGATGTTTTGCCTGTTTATCAATCGCTTGCTCACTGGGCAGTTCAACACTATATAAACGTCGAGTATAAGATGACTCTAGTTTACTTGACTGAACCCTATCATCTTCTGCGTTTAAAACACCGGCATCATTCCAACCTACAGAATCCAGCTGGCCGACAATTCCAGAACGTTGCCATTCCTGACTGGAACCCAAATATCCATGCAACAATAAAACTGTATCCGCATATACAGCTGAAGGTGCCGCAAATAATGAAAAATATATTACTAAATAAAGAAAAGTTACATTTTGCTTCATAAGCTATACAAATATTAGATGATTATTCTTGATTGATTACTTTGAGTAATTCTATCCAAGCAAGTTCCCAAAGGTATAAGCCCTACAACAGAGATTTTTTACTTAGACATAAAAAAGCCGACCGTGATGTTTCCATCATAGCCGGCTTAAAAAACTGTCCGTGTTTGTAGTTTCTTCCTTAAATAAAATTCCTAGTCCAGAGATACACTATTACCCGAAAATTATTCTAGAAAAGTGTAGGCAGTACCAAAACTAGTGACATAAAAACGATAAGACCTGCCGTTTCTAACCATAGTGTAGTAGTGAAATCACCCACTCTTGTAGATTTGCTTTCAATATAATTTTCTGTGGTTAAGAATTTATATGGGTTGTGATACGTAGAATTGGTATCTGTTTTGCTTATTTTACTAAAAAAGTTATCCATAACATTGTCCTCAAAATGGTTTAAATCTTTATTGAGGCAAA
>CAYXVH010000002.1:0-3368 GCA_964468615.1 uncultured Thiotrichales bacterium
GAGGTAGTCTAAACGCAGGTATTCCCCAGATCATCATGCCGCCCAACCGATCTGTCATTTCATACACATGCACTTCAAATCCTGCATCGCACAATTCATGCGCAGCCGTAAGACCAGCTGGGCCAGAACCTACAATAGCAACGGTTTTTGACTGTATAGCTTTAACAGGAATTGGTTCATACGATGCACCTAATTTATCCATCACGAATCGTTTTAGATTACGAATTTGCAATGGACCATCACTATCAGTACGACGACAAGCTGGCTCACAAGGTGCGTCACATACACGACCACAAATTGAACTAAAAGGATTAGTTGCAGTTATCGCTTCAAATGCTTCTTCAAACTTCCCTTCCCATATATAACCAATGTATGAAGGCGCATCGGTTCCAATCGGACACGCGACCTGACACGGAGCGGGAACATAATTAGTATCTGCCGTGTGATCTTCATAATCAGGCGGCACCTCAGGCATTAATATCCGATTGATATCATAGACAGCACTCATACTGCTGCCCTCACTTTGATATCTATATCTGCATCTCCGTATTGAGGCTCATAAGGCAAACCGGTCATAGCTGCAGCTTCGGGAGTTAACGCCACTAAATCGTCTCGACTAAATTGTGTAACATCGTCATACCCAAGTTCATTTGCAATAGTCGCAATCTGCCAACGAACACTTTCTAAAAAGCGATGAATGTTTTGTGCTTCAACTTCAGGCTCATATCGCTTTTCATGTTCAGGATCTTGTGTAGCAATTCCAGTCACACATTGGCCTACATGACACTGCATGCAAGCAATGCAACCTCCTGCAATAATGGTAGATGTGCCTAGAGCTATAGCATCGGCACCAAGACACAATGCCTTCACTGCATCAACTCCATCACGAATACCACCCATAAGAACAACTTGAATATCATCACGTCTACCAATTTCTTCTAATGCATTCAGCGCTTCAATAATTGCAGGCAACGTTGGTATCCCTACATAGTCAATAACTTCTGCGCTTCCAGCACCAGTCGAACCTTGCATCCCATCTAACTCAACAAAGTCAAAACCATCCTTCACTGCAATTTTTATATCGTCACGAACCCGGCCTGCACCTAACTTAATACTTACTGGCAATCGATACCCTGTGGCTTCACGTAACTCTTCTACTTTAATAACCAGATCATCAGCGCCAAGAATATCGGGATGTCGTGAAGGTGAACGCAAATCAATACCAGCTGGAATACCTCGAATTTTTGCAAGTTCTGGCGTTACTTTTTTAGCCATCAGCTGCCCACCTAATCCAGGCTTTGCACCTTGTGAAATATAAATCTCTAAGCCATCAGCACGATTCATATCATGAATATTCCACCCTAATCGTCCTCCAAGCATTTGAAATATAAGCTGTTTTGCTGCCCCACGTTGTGCATCACTCATACCACCTTCACCAGTGTTCTCGGCTATATCTGATAAGGTTGAAGCAAGCCCAATGGCTCTTTTCGTAGAAGCACTCAATGCGCCATAACTCATGGGTGCAATCATTACTGGCATGCTTAATTTAAGAGGTTCGGCACCGTTAATGCCGCCAATTTCAGTGCGCATTTTTATTTTAGAGACTACATCGGCATCGCCACCTGCAACGGATAAATCTTTTTTAAATGCGATGTCAGAAAAATGCGGTAACGGTCGTGCACCGCCATAACCACGAATTCGATAACGCCCAATTTGAGACTTAATATATAAGTCTTCTTGTATTTTTGGATTCCAATAATCGGATGCACCTGAGAATGAGAAAAATGGAATACTACGCATTTGCTGTTCAGAGGTTGCATAGCGTAGTTTTTTACCAGCATTAACGACTTTTTGAAAACTTCCTTTAAACGGTATTTTATAACGTTCCAGAAATTCCATTACCTCATTAATTTCTGCACTATCAATATCGGTTAGCTCGGCGTCAGAGCCTAAATCTTCAACTTTACCCGCTACAAATATTTCACCGGCGGACATATCCTCGCCAACTTTTTCGCCAGAGTCACCTAAAATAATGATGCGTCCACCATACATCATATAACCGGCCATAAAGTTTGCATTACCTTCGCAGCACAAAGTTCCCGCTTTCATCACTTGTCCCGCACGCGAACCCATGTTTCCACGTATTACTATTTCAGCTCCACGGATTGCAACACCAGGTATTGCACCAGCATTTCCTCCCACGACGACTGAACCCGCATACATATTGTCGCCAACGCCCCAACCAACATTGCTCTCAACTTCAAAATCCGCAGCATCACTAAGCCCTGCACAGAAATAACCTGCAGAACCTTTTACTTTTACTGTAATAGGATGAACTAAACCAACGCCGATGTGGTGACGTGCATCTGGATTGATTACTTCGACATCTTCTCCGTTTTTACCACATTGTCGAATTTTTTCATTACCTTCTCTTACGGAAGTTTTCCCTAGATCGATCGTGACCATGTGTTATAAGTTCCTGGTGGTGGTTCTTTTGTATTGAGCGCTTGTCCTGGAAATAGTTTATTGAGTGAAACTTCTTCGGAAGCAATGGCTACCATATCCTCAGTTTCATACATCACCATAGGCTTTACGGCTAAGTGATCTTTTGCATAACCAATTTCATCTTCTGTAGAAACAAGAAATGAAAATGTGCCATCAAGATCTTCAATTGAAGTTTTTAGCGCTTCTTTTAATTTAATACCTTGTGATAGTTTATCTGCAAGATAAACAGCGATTAACTCGCTATCATTATCGGTGCGAAATTCATAGTCACGTTGCTCAAGGCGCCTACGCATTTTCCAGTAGTTTGTTATTTGTCCGTTGTGTACGATAGCAACATCGGCAAATCCTGTAGCCCAAAATGGATGTGCAGCTTCGGGCTTTACATCAGACTCAGTGGCTAAACGCACATGCCCCAAACCATGAGACCCTTTATATTTTCGTATGTCATAGTTTGCGTCTACATCCTCCGCACTACCTACATCCTTAATAATGTCTAGACTATTACCGATAGAAATCACTTTTGCAGCTTGATCAAGTGCGTAAGAAAATTTTTGGATATCGCCTGAATAATTAACAGTTGCACGGTAAGTTCCCCCAATATGCTCATCTTCTATTATAGTAGCGTTATTCTCTTTCAAGGATTTCTTAATTTGAGTAATGGCTGCCACCCCAATCTCGCCTTGACCAACTAATAATCTAAGCTTTAGTGTATTTTTTTGAGCATCACCATATAAAGCGAAGCCTGTAGAATCAGGACCGCGATGTTGACAACCATTGAGCATATTTACCAATGCCTCACCAGTATTAAAATCCGACGAGTCTTTAAGCATAATGCCTGCAATGCCGCACATAGATTATTCCTT
>CAYXVH010000003.1:0-7864 GCA_964468615.1 uncultured Thiotrichales bacterium
TCTTTAGTTACTTGGCTGATTTCATCCGCCGTACCATTAATTAATACTTCTTGTTCACGCCGAAGCACTTCTGCAAGCGACTCTAGTTTTTTATTAAAGTGCGCTAAAAAGTCCTGAATAGAGGCAGTCGCATACGGGTCTGCATGCAGACCTGTATCTATACTATGATTGGATGAGCTCATGAACTACTTCAACAGTTGTTCGTACTCAATTAGCTTGGTCGCGATATTCTCCGAATTAATTTTGTAAGTTCCATCTTGTAACGCTTGCTTTACCGTTTCGACTTTCTGTCGATCAATAACAGGCTCTGAAGCCAAGCTCTCTCTTATTTTATCTAGGGCTTGGGCTGAAGATATATCAACTTTTCCGGTGCTGGCGACATTAGCAGATTCACTTCCGCTAACATTGGTATTCTTAGCACCCTTGGAGGTGTTTTGTAAGTTACTACCGTTTATCGGTCCACTTATATTGCTAATTTTGTCTGTCATATTGTCTTCTCTCGTATTCTCTATGGTGTTTATCGGCCGTTTTCAGACTATCTTTAGTAGTTTAACTAAATATTTTGTGATTTCTGTCAAAGAGTTACCAAAACTCGTTGTCTACCTGAGACGTAGGCCTCAATTACACGCTTAGAACTGGTATTTTTTACCCTAATCCGCTCGCCTTTGCTTCCATCACTCAACGCAACACCGGTAGCACGTACTTCTATGCCTGCATATCGGGAGATGATGGTAATTCGCTCGCCTCGTTTTACCATTTTCTGAGAATCCAGCATAGTGTTCGTAAGTACATGATTTGCAGGTATATTTCTTTTTATCTGCATGCCTTCAATTGGCGTATCTGAGAGCAAATAGCCTCCGGTGAGGCGGGTAATATCGCGTTTTTCTTTGCTAACCGTAGTTAAATCAAGCACTTGGTTACGATTTAAGCCTATTTTCGATACCCATACACTCTTATATATATGTATATGCGCACCAACAAAGATTTTCCAGGGTTTGTCCCCAGAACAGCGAACCCCGACTGTTGTGTTACCAAGGCGTTTATTTCCTAAAGGCCAGAACGCTTGTAAGGGTTCTGAGCATTGATGTAGGCGTAAACGCTTATCAAAATCCCGTACGGTAATCTCAGTGTCTTGCGTATCTTGTATTTCAGCTTGAAGAAAGCTTACAACTGCTTTGTGTAAACTTTCATGGCTTTGAATATTAGCGTAAGCCGTATTCACACTAGACAATGCGATAAAAACATAAAGAGGAGTGAAATATTTTTTCATGGTTAATTATCGTTTACTAGTTGGTATGAAGTAAATTCCATCGGTCTTAATTTATATCTACTTTGTGTGTTGATTGTGATTTGGTATTTATCTTGCAAAAAACATACCGAAAATTTCTCTACTGTTTTTCAACAAGAATATAATTCCTAACAAGATATTCTTGCCGTAAGGCGGCAAAACTTGCCGCATATTTAATGTTTATATTATGTGTATTTAATTAATAGTCGTTTATTTATGCATTTTTCAATGTTGGCACGGCACTTGCTTTGTAATTAACATTATTAATTTAAAAAAGTAAATCGTGACCGTACTAGATAATTATTTTGGCATTAATGCACAGTCTGTTTTAGTAAGATCAAAACGAGCGGAAGTACTAGCATCTAATATTATTAATGCAGACACGCCGAACTATAAAGCAAAAGATTTAGACTTTGATGCGCTTCTAAATGCTAATAAAAATGTTGGGTCGTTAAAGACTGTCACAATTAATGCCAGCCATAGAAACCATATTTCAAGTGGTTCAACAGACTCTTTTTCACTGCAAACTAAATATCGCAATCCAGAACACGCATCTTTGGATGGTAATACTGTCGATAGTCATGTTGAGAAAGGTAAGTTTGCTGAAAACGCTGTACGTTATCAAATAAGTTTGTCGATGCTCAATAATAAAATTCAAGGTTTAATTAGTACCTTAAAAGGCGAATAAGAATGTCTCTATTTAATATTTTTGATATCTCGGCAAGTGGTTTAAGTGCTCAGAACACGCGCTTAAATACAGTTGCCAGTAACTTAGCTAATGCAGAATCTATAGCAAGCACTCCTGAAGGTGCATATAGATCTAGACAACCTGTGTTTGCAACCACCTTGCAAGGACAGTTGGCTGATCTAAATGCAACGGCAAGTGCTGGATTAAGCACTATTGGAATTGTAGAAAGCCAAGCTGAAAATGTTGCGCAATATCAACCTGGCAACCCATTAGCAAATGAAGAGGGGTATATCTACTTATCTAATGTGAATGTTATGGAGGAGATGACAAATATGATGTCTGCTAAAAGTAGTTATCAATCCAATATCGAAGTGCTAAACACATCCAAAGAATTATTGCTGCAAACTTTACGTTTGGGCAGGTTATAAAAAAGGTAAATAAATATGCAAGCAATTTCATCCGATATTTTAAGTTTAATTAATTCGCCTCAACAACAAGAGGGTAGTGAAAACGATTTGGGTCAAGAGGATTTTCTTGAGCTTATGATTACGCAACTACAGAATCAGGATCCATTTGAACCACTGCAGAGCGGAGAGTTTATAGGGCAGCTTGCCCAATTCGGAACCGTATCGGGTGTGGGAGAATTAAATAATTCATTTAGCGCCCTCTCGAGTGCTTTAATTTCTAGTCAATCTCTTGGGGCAACAAACTTAATTGGAAAAAATGCATTAATTCCGTCGGATAGCTTGAGCTTAAAAGAAGGCGAGTCTAGCAAGGGTGCTATTGGAACAAGTACACCAGCAAATAATGTAAACGTAAATATCTTTGATGCTGCGGGTAATTTAGTGAAAAGCTTACCTCTTGGTGTGGTTAATGAAGAGCTACAAGAATTTGTTTGGGATGGTACAGATGCAAGTGGGAATCAAGCTGCGGAAGGCGAATATTACTTTTCCGTAGTTGGAACACAAGGTGAAGAAAGTGTTGCATTAGATACTTATGCATATAAACAGATTGAAAGTATTTCATTAGGAAATAACTCTAATTCAGTACTACTCAACGTTGAGAACGGCGGAGAATTAAAAATTTCTGAAATCTTAAAAATTGAATAAGTAAAGTTAATTTAAATTAGTTACATAAATAGGGAGAATTATTATGCCATTTGATATTGCACTTACAGGACTAAATGCAGCACAAAATGATTTACAGGTTATATCGAATAATATAGCCAATAGCGAAACCAACGGTTTTAAGCGCTCAAGAGCAGAATTTGCAGATTTATACGCCACTTCACAATTTGGTACATCGAGTAATGCCATTGGTCAAGGCGTGGAAGTTGCATCAATTTCGCAACAATTTACTGATGGTGACATTACCTTTACAGATAACTCGTTAGATTTGGCGATTTCTGGCGGTGGTTTTTTTGTATTAAGTGATGGGGGGGCGCAAACCTTTTCTCGTGCAGGTGCATTTCAAGTGGATAACCTTGGAAATATCGTCAACTCCGCAGGTAGCCAATTAGTTGGGTTTCAAGCAGATAGCAACGGTAACTTAAATGGTGCGCAAGGTCCGTTGGCAATAAGTCGTGCCAATTTGGCGCCAAATGTGACGAGTAATATTAATATCGATGCCAATATCGATGCAACGGAACCAGTTTTGCCTGCATTTTTGCTCGGACCAACAGGTGTTCCAGATCCTGGTACCTACAATCATGCAACTTCATATACTGTATTCGATTCTTTAGGTGGAGAGCATGTAACTACTAACTACTTTAGAAAAGATAATGCAACCGATTGGCAAGTTTTTCAGTTTGTTGATAGCACACAAATATCAGGCCCTGATGTATTAACCTTTGATGCCTTTGGTGATCTTTCTGCCATTAATGGTACAGCAGGACAAACCACTGCTACTTCTGCTTCATTTATCCCAGGAGGCGTGGGCGCACCAACAACGTTCACAGTCGATTATGATGGCATCACACAATTTGGTGGTGGTTTTGGTATTAGTGCAATTGACCAAAACGGTTATGCAACGGGTCGTTTGAGTTCATTAGATTTCGATCCCTCAGGACAGTTATTTGCACGTTATACCAATGGGCAATCATTAACTTTGGGGCAAGTTGCACTTGCAAATTTTGCTAATCCACAAGGCTTGCGCCCAACGGGTAATACAGCGTGGTCGGAATCGTTTGCATCCGGGCAACCATTAATTGGTTCACCTGGTTCAGCAGATTTAGGTTTGGTTCAATCAGGGTCACTAGAAGGGTCGAATGTTGATGTTACGGGTGAGTTGATTAACCTAATTCAAACACAACGTAACTTCCAAGCGAATGCTCAGGTAATTGGTACTGCAGATACAATTACTCAAACCATTATCAATATACGTTAATAATCTATAAGGACTAAAGAAGATCATGGATCGCGCATTGTATTTAGCAATGAATGGTGCAAAGCAAGTACAGCTGCACCAAGCTACCAATACAAATAATCTTGCAAATGCGAGTACCACCGGCTTTCGGGCAGACTTTGATGCTTTTAATAGTTTGCCTGTGCAGGGTCCTGGTTATGAGAGCCGCATTTATAATCAGGATGAACGTAGTGGCATAGATTTCAGTAGCGGTGCGCTGCAGCAAACTGGAAGAGAGCTTGATGTAGCGGTAAGTGCTAATGGATTTATTGAAATTCAGGCACCTGATGGGAGTAGTGCGTATACAAGAGCAGGTGATTTGCATACAACATCGGCTGGCTTGTTGGAAACAGGGGCAGGTCATCCCGTCATTGGGAATGATGGTCCTATTGCATTGCCTCCATTTGGAAAACTTGAAATTGGTGCTGATGGAACTATTTCTATTTTGCCAGTAGGACAAGAAGCCACAACGCTTGCCACAATTGATCGCATAAAATTGGTTAAAGCAAATTCAGAAGACTTAGTTAAGGGTGAAGATGGGTTGTTAAGGGCGGTTCCCGATGCATCTATTGAGGCGGATGCGTCGGTTACTGTTACATCTGGAATGTTGGAGTCTAGCAATGTGAATACCGTTTCTGAATTGCTCGATATGATAGAGCTTACGCGCAATTTTGAAATGCACATTAAGATGATGCAAGCAATTGAAGAGAATGCTTCTGCAACGACGCAATTATTAAGAGTTAATTAAATATAAATATTTATAAATAGGGAAATAGTATGAGTAGTACAGCACTTTGGAATGCGAAAACAGGTTTAGATACACAGCAAACACGAATCTCTGTGATTGCTAACAACTTGGCTAATGCAAACACAACCGGTTTTAAAAGTGATCGTGCAGTTTTTGAAGATCTTATCTATCAAACGGTACGTCAACCAGGCGCACAATCATCTCAGGACACACAATTTCCAACAGGATTACAAGTGGGTACCGGTGTGCGCTTAGTAGCAACGGAAAAATTATTTACCCAAGGAAATTTAACACGTACAGGGGGGTCTTTAGACCTGGCTGTTCAAGGCAATGGTTTTTTCCAAATTTTGCAACCCGATGGAACCATTGGGTACACACGTGATGGTACCTTTACTCTAGATTCAACTGGACAAGTCGTAAATTCCAGTGGTTATGTGCTACAGCCGTCGATTACGATTCCGCCAAATGTTATTAATATTACCGTCGGTGCGGATGGTACCGTGTCAGCACAAACTAGTGGTAACGCAGCGCCGACACAAGTAGGCAATATCCAATTAGCAAGCTTTGTGAATCCTACTGGTTTGCAAGCGCGTGGTGGAAACTTGTTATTCGAAACTGCAGCGTCAGGCACACCACAAATAGGTACGCCGGGCGAAAATGGTTTAGGAGCACTTGATCAAGGCTCCTTGGAAACTTCCAATGTAAATATTGTTACTGAGCTAATAAATATGATCGAGACGCAACGAGTGTATGAAGTAAATTCGCGCGCAATTGAAACCATTAGCAGCATGCTTGAATTTGCTAACAATACAATTTAATTAAAATAAAAATATGAAACATATACTCATCATACTTGCATTATGTTGGCTGGCATCAGGATGTTCATCAATAGGTAGTCTTAAGGATCCTGAGTATGCGCCAAGTGAGGCAATGATCCCTGAAACAAAAACGACTGTAGATGGTGCTATTTATGATTCTTCCTCTAATTTGTTTCTTTTTGAAGACGTAAAAGCAAGAAGGGTCGGTGATTTGATCACTGTTGTATTAGAAGAAAGTATTAACGCATCGAAATCAGCAAGCACAGAGGCAGACAAAGAGTCAACAATTGAAATTCCTGCGCCAACCCTTTATGGCAAGGATAACCCCATAAATGAACTTGTAAACGATATCGAGTCTAGTTATGAATTTGAGGGAGAAGGTGAAAGTACACAAGAAAACAGTATTGAAGGAAATATCACGGTCATGGTTCACCAAGTTTATCCAAATGGGTATTTGTTAGTTAAAGGTGAAAAATTAATTGAGCTAAACGAAGGTAGTGAGGTAGTAAGAATTTCTGGAATTGTGCGCCCAACAGATGTCACTACCGATAACACGATTTTATCCAATCAAGTCGCTAATGCGCAAATAACCTATAAGGGAAAGGGAATAGTTAGCGATAGTAGTAAGCCTGGGTGGCTAACAAAATTTTTCTTTACAGCATTTTGGCCTTATTAAAATAATATGAATATTAAAAAATTAATTTGCTTAAGTTTTACTATAATTGTTTTTTTGATCTCTAATAGTGTTAGTGCTGAGAGAATAAAGGATATTTCTTCTTTTGCGGGTGTTCGTAGTAATCAATTACTGGGTTATGGTTTGGTAGTGGGCTTAGACGGTACTGGAGATCAAACTTCACAAACACCTTTTACTATTCAAAGTTTAAAAAGCTTTTTGAAACAATATGGTGTCACCATACCACCTAATGTTAATCCGCAATTAAAAAATATAGCGGCGGTAACGGTGCATGCGGAGTTATCACCGTTTGCAAAGCCAGGTCAAAATATTGATATCACCGTGTCCTCTTTAGGCAATGCTAAGAGTTTGCGTGGAGGCAGTTTATTAATAACACCATTACGTGGTATCGATGGACAAGTTTACGCGATTGCTCAAGGGAATCTTGTTGTCGGTGGCTTGGGTGTGCAAGGTAGTGATGGTTCGAGTATTAGTATTAATATTCCAAGTGCCGGGCGAATTCCAAACGGTGCTACGGTTGAACGCTCAGTGCCTTCTCCATTTGCCTCTAGTGAAGAGTTATTTATAAATTTACATGCAGCAGATTTCACAACGGCTAGGCGTGTGCAAAATCGTATTAATAAACATTTCAAACAAAAGCTAGCTTATGCGATAGATGCGGTAACGGTAAAAATTGATGCGCCATTTGAGCAAGTATCCAAAGTTGCATTTGTGGCAGATATCGAGAATATAGAATTAATCCCTGGTGAAGCAGCAGCAAAAGTAATTATTAATTCTAGAACCGGTACCGTTGTAATTGGTTCAAATGTAAGTGTTACGCCAGCAGCAGTAACGCATGGTAGTTTAGCGGTTACGATTACATCTGACCCTTTAGTGAGCCAACCTAATGAGCTTTCTTTAGGTGAAACGGTTGTTGTTGATCGAACAAACATAGAAGTTGAACAAGAATCTAATCGCATGTTTGTGTTTGGTCCAGGTGTGACGCTGAATGAAATTGTTAATGCGGTAAACCAAGTGGGTGCAGCACCGGGTGACCTGGTGGCTATCTTAGAAGCGCTTAAACAAGCTGGCGCTTTACGTGCCGAACTGGTCATCATATAGATAAGGTATTAGTGCATATGGAATCGCACGTAAATGTTACTAAAAACCTAGGTGATTTTTTGCCACCAGCGAATCAAGGTGGTCAAGGGCAATCATCAGACCTTGCCGATGCAGCACAGAAATT
>CAYXVH010000004.1:0-3905 GCA_964468615.1 uncultured Thiotrichales bacterium
TTTTGAAAACAGATGGTGAAGCAGTTTCAGAAGGCGATGAAGATACTGACTGCATCTACCTTTACAAAAAAAGTAGCCGCACAACTCCTTAACGTATTATTTAATAATCATGTTTACATTAAGTATACTACCCTTAAAAGGCTGTAAACTTTTTAACACAATCTTCTTCCTAAGGACGGTACAGGGTAGTGTTCGAGTCACTTAGGTAAGAAACAATGAGCGTTACGGTCAAAAGAGCTGTAACCACATTAGTAGCTGTGATGCTATTAACTCTCATTTCAGTTCTAATTGTCATGACATTTAGACCAGTTCCTCTTCCATTTCTGTCAAGCTATATTAAAAACCAATTAGACAATTGCTTCCATGCATACTATATAGATTTCGACGATGCTCAAACTCGCTGGCGTGCTTTTAAAGGCACATTAGAAGTTCATTTAAATTCTGCTCGTGCATTGGATTATGGGGAAAACACGCTTGCTTCAGTTCCGAAAGTAATTGCTGAAGTAAATATAAAGTCAATGTTTAATGAGCGTTTAGTAATACAAAATTTAGAGTTTCAAACCCCTAGAATTAGTTTTATTCGAACTACTGGTGGCGCATTAAAATTTGATATGGGTAGCACCAATGATGGATCTTCAGGAAGAGTGCTTGAAACAATTCTTATCTACATGGTTACCGCTCCAACAATACTTACTGAGACAAATGAATCACTCACTGATCTTCGAATTGTTAATTCCGATCTCACTCTGGGTGATGAAATATCAGGCTCATTATTGCATGCACCTAAAGCAAACATAACATTAATGCCAAATACTGAAGGAGTCGGATGTGCTTATGACTTTAAAATTTTTGCGCGAGGCGAAAATTTACATATATCTGGGGACTGCTTATATAAAACAACTAGCGAAAAATTCAATCTATTAGTAAATCTTGATGAAGTTCGACCTGCATTGCTTACAGATATTTCGCCACAATTTTCATATCTGACACCATTAGAAGTGAGATTATCAGGGGAAGTACGATTAGAGTTAGATAAACTTCTTACAGTTAAACAAGCTGAGTTCGATCTTACAAGTGGAAATGGCTCATTGGAATTTATTGACTATTTTGGGAAAAACTTAGATATAAATGCATTTCATATAGCTGGAAAAGCATTAAATGATTTTTCACATATTGAGCTTGATAATGTAATGGTGCAATTAGATGAAGCAACAGCAGAAGCAAACGGTCTTTTCTTAATTGATAATGAAAACTTAGATTTCAAATTAAATACTTTTATTTCAGGCACATTAATCTCAAGCCTGCTCCCCCGATGGTTTGCTTATTTAGAAACTGATAATTTGGACTGCATAAGCACATCATCTTCAAATATTTTTAAACAATCATCATTAGCTATTGACGGTATATATAATCTCAAGCTAAATCAGATCAATGCCTTAGGACGCATTTCTTGTCTAGATAAGAGACTAGCAGACAATGGCATTAATCAATCAGCTAACAAAAACTTAGCAACTAAAGCTGATAGCATGCGAAAATTTAGCATGGATGGGACGATTGATGCGCCTAATTTAACAACTGTCCAATAATGACGAGTTCAACGAAATAAAATCTATACAACTACACGAGTTTAAGTACTTATTTAATCAAATAATTTATGCGCATTTTCCAGGTAAAGGAATACCTGTGGCTTTAGATGTATCACCAGTAATAGCACTCAAGTCTTCTGGCTCCACATTATACAAATTGGTTTTACCAGTACATCGCGCCATCATAGATGCTTCACCTAGATTAGCCTTAACAATATTAACTAGTCCTTGAACACGATCAGTATCGGAATAGTTTGAACTAAATATTATTTTTTCATTGTTAATTTCACCACCCATAGCAAGTCCAGCGCATACACCCATAATGACAGCATCTGCACCTAAACCAATTAATTTTGCAGCATCGGTTCCAGAACGTACGCCACCAAAATAAATAAGTTTCACCATCTCTTCTTTTTTCATCTTGCGTAATATGCGGATTGCATCACGTAAGATACTAAAATCAGGTGTAGTAGTTAATTCTGACCAATTTCCACCAAGATTGCCTGTGCTATCTAACACCAATATATCGTGCTTATTTTCCAACGAACAAGAAATTGCTTGCTCAAGATCATTTGCAGTAGAAACCGCTAAACCTACAAGTTGATTATCTGTAGCAGGTGTTAGTGCGACAGGATCTTCATCTTTATCTAAATGATAAACATATCCAGCTGTATTTTTAGTTTGCTCAGATAATGATGAACTAAATTGTAGCCAACTCGTTTCCTTACCTGGATCCTTGTGTCCAAAATATGGAGTTTTGGATATAACACACCCTTGACTCATCGCCTCAAATATTTCTTGTGCTTCGTTGTCAAACCCTGTTACTAAAAATGGATGTTGTAACTCAAGTTTATTGGCCAGGTCGGTTGTGACTTTGCATGCTTCACGATATGGATCGATTACTAGACGTGATAAATTTGCTGGTAGAAATACTATATCGTCCAAACTAGGTGCACGACTTTCTGGAAAAGGATTGGTACGAGTTCGTAATCGTTTCTGCAACATGGATTTTAGTTTCATATGGTCTGCAGGATTCGTGCGTGCCATAGAAAAAATATCTTCACGATGCGCTACCGAGTAATCAGGTGAACCTGTTTCTGCATCACAACGATAACAACGTGCAGCCTCATTACGCGCAGTATCCCAATCATAGGTAGCTTCTATTTCGGGAAAACTGACAGGATCGTCACCTACACCAAAGAATTCAGGATGATGTGGGCTGAATTTTTCCCATTTAATATCTTGTGCCACCGGAACTCTTCGAGTCCTGAAAGGTGTTCGGTATGGAATAGGATTATCGATATCATTTAGGAATGATTTCACATAGTACGCAGCACGTTGACCATGTTGCATCGCCATAACAATAGTAGAACCACCAAATGCACCGTCTCCTGCTGCAAAAACTTTTGCATCTTTAGTACGCATGGTGTCCCATTCTGTTTGCACACGATCGACATCCATTAAATTATGTTTTGCCAAATCTTCACAAACACCTTTTTGGCCAACTGCAGCAATCACCATTCCACATTCAAGGTCGTGTTCGCTACCTTCTTCTATTTCAGGTTGAAAGCGTTCATCTTCACCCTTTTCACCTAATTTCGTCTTTACACATTTAAGGTTTAACTTTCCGCTTTTGTTTTCAACCGCAACTTGTTGAGTGAAATAAATAAACTCAATTCCTTCTTCAACCGCCCCTTCGAGCTCAATCTTTCTTGCAGGTATTTCATCTGGTCCACGGCGGTAAATAACTTTTACATTTTTACATCCAGGTAATCGTAATGCTGCACGACAAGCATCCATAGCTACGTCCCCGCCACCTACCACCACAACGGTTTCCGGCAAGGTTGGACGCTCACCAGCATTTATGTGACGCAAAAAACTTACGCCATCGATAACATTTTCATTCCCCTCTTCCCCAGGAATTCCCATTGGTTTTCCCCACCAAGAACCAATAGTTAATAAAACTGCATCATGTTTAGCTTTCAACTCATCTAAAGAAATTTCTTTACCAAGTCCAGTATTTAAATGAATGTGTAAATCTGGAAATCGTTTCAGCAAACGATCAATATCTTCTTCAATTATGCCTGGAGGTAGTCTAAACGCAGGTATTCCCCAGATCATCATGCCGCCCAACCGATCTGTCATTTCATACACATGCACTTCAAACCCTGCATCACACAATTCATGCGCAGCCGTAAGACCAGCTGGACCAGAACCTACAATAGCAACCGTTTTAGATTGAATAGCTTTAACAGGAGTAGGTTCATACGTAGAACCTAATTTATCCATCACGAATCGCTTTAAGTTGCGTATTTGTAA
>CAYXVH010000005.1:0-3699 GCA_964468615.1 uncultured Thiotrichales bacterium
TGTCAATAATTTCAGGATAAATTCAATTTTTGCTAGGGATAGGCGGTTGGGTGACTGGCCGTCCTACCTCGATTCTTTACAATAAAATATTGAAATCGTTTGCTGATGCATGCTGATGTATTTTTCCTTATTATAATTGTACTCGTGTGTTATCAGAATAAATCAAGGAGGGTATAACGATGGCAAAAAAACCGAGTAAAACAATTCCGAGTGAAACATTAAGTAGATTATCATTAAATAATATCAAGGAGATCGAACGCGAAAGATTTCGTGAGATCGATCGTGGTTTGATTGACCACAGATTATTTTTGCGACCATGTAAGGTAAAAATTTTAATGCTCGTAGATAACGGTATTTCATATAATCAATTTTATTTTGGTCTAAGTGAAGTATTGGATACCTTGAGAAATAACCCGGAATGGTGGGTGAATTTTGACGTTACCCGTGCACATCGCCAAAGCGATCCCAATCCGCCACTTGCGGGTAGTCCCGCCGAAGATTTGTATGCCCCTGATTATGAAAACTTTGCTTTTGACCAGGCCGGTTTTGATATTAATGAGTATGATCAAGTTTGGTTCTATGGTTTTAATACCAGTCAAAGTACAACAGGTGCTGTTCCGCCGGCGTTAAAAGACTCAGAATTAGAAATCCTTTTTGAATGGATGGATAATGGTGGTGGTGTTTTTGCTACAGGTGACCATGCTCAATTAGGGGCGTCATTGTGCTCACGTATTCCACGAGTACGTAATATGCGTAAGTGGACAAATGCAGATGGTGTGCCATCAAACTTTGGACCTGACCGACATGATTCTTTAGTCAAAGGACATGATTTTGCCGGTACAGCAGGGACTGATGAATCAGCGCAATATACATTTGATGATGAGTCTGATGATATACCAATGAAGATTCGATTACGTTGGTACCACCATCATCATTGTGGTCATCACGGCCTTCATTATCACCATTGGCACTGGCCTTACTTTTTAAAACGTTCGCCACATCCTGTTTTATGTGGCAAAGATGGCCCTATCGACATTTTGCCTGACCATCCTCATGAAGGTGAGGTTGTTGTGCCGACTGATCTTAGCGATACAGTTACATTTGGTAGTTATACCGCTCCAGAATATCCGGCCTATAGTGGTAGCCCGCTTGCACCGGAAATCATTGCCTGGGCACGTGTGCAGGATGATCATGGTCCTTCACCCATTAGTTTTAAAGGTTCTGCTAATGCAAAAGAGTTTGGAGCGATTGGCGCTTATAATGGTCACTGCGTTGATACTGGACGTGTTGTCGTTGATTCAACCTGGCATCATTGGTTTGATGTAAATTTAACGGGTCGAATGTTTTTCAATACGGATGTGCCGGGAAATAATGAAACCACTGATCCAAGGAAACTGGATGGTTTTAACAATACGGTTCTAGGCCAGGCTGCATTGGATCGTATACGTAATTATTTTCGTAATACTGCAATCTGGCTTTCACCTAAATCGAAACTTCGTTGTATGGCATTACGTGCAATGTGGAACAGCATATTCCGTTACCCATTACATGCTGACTTGAGAATAGAACTGCCTATCTGGATTATTGGTCATCATGCAATAGATGTATTAGGCCGTTATGCGGGGCAATGCAATGTAAAAACCTGGTGGCCGATTATTTTTGAGCGTTTGCCACTAGAGCGTATTTTAGATCCCGACAATTTGAAGGTGCCTGTGGAAACGTTAAATATGTTAGATGAATTTATGTTTGGTGGTATTTTAAGAACAATGTTGGAGGCAAAGGAAGAAGGTAAGTTTGAGAAAAAATTGCCTAATGATGACGCATTATTTGAGTTGGCTGAACAAGGTGCAGAAAATGGAATAAAAGAAATGCTTGAACATATTTCTGTTGCCGAAGAAAGCAATAAACACTTAAAAGATATATTACAGCGCGCTTTACCAAAAGGTGGCTGTTGATTAGCACGGTATATTTATAAGTTAAAAGAAGATGGAGAGGTTTAGGCGAAAAAGGGGCCCGGCCTCTTTCAGCCACTTTTACTCTTTCCATCTCATTTGTTTAAAACTGTTCATACAATCAGTGTTGAATAGTTATGTATGGAGATAAATTTTTCAAGGAGAAGAAAAATGACTGATGATAAATTCATTGAAGCCATTCTTGCACGAGATAAATTTGATTTTATTGATCGACCGTTTTTAAGGTTTTGTAAACCGGTCAGCGTTAAAATTTTGATCGTTACAGATGGTTCTATTTCATTTAGCCAAACCGGTTTCGGATTAGGATTGGTAGTGGATACGTTGAGAGACCCTGAATACAACTATGTGCGGTTTGAAGTTGAAATGGCAACTCGAAATGGCTCAACACCCTCTGAGAATACAAGCCCGGGGCCTTATGATACCCGATACAATGGATTCAGATTTGATCAAAATGATAGTGATGGAAACCTGATCATTAATAATTATGATCAAGTTTGGCTATTTGGATTTGCTCCCGGAAATGATGCCGGTGCAGACAGTAATATTGAAAGTGACTACAGGAAATTATCTGAACTCGAATTAATTAACCTGACAAGTTGGATGAATAATCATCAAGGTGGTCTGTTGGCGATGGGAGATCATGATTATCTGGGCGCGACGATGTGTTGGAAAATACCTCGTATACGGCACATGCGACGTTGGACTAACGCGCAAAATGTTCCTCCAATTGGTGGCTTAGGTCAGCCAGATACGCATTTACGCCATGACACCAATCAACCACGTACGCCTGGGCAATTAGCGGGTACAGATGTCATCCCTTTTTCTGCACAAGGTGATGTCAAACCACAGACAATTAAAGTTAAACGACATTCGATTGGACGTGGTCCCCTATTCTGGTTGCGTAACTACGAACCGCACCCTATTTTGTGTTCACGAAAATACGGTGTGATTGACATACTCCCGGATCATCCTCATGAAGGTTGGGTTTATGAGGATAATGAAATCAGCCCTACCACCACTTATGGCTGGTCAGAAGCTGGGAGTAGTATCAGTGGACAAGATTTTCCTGAAGTTTCCGGACATAGGGAAATGCCGGAAGTCATTGCCTGGGCATGGACAACACCTAACCCGCCTTATCAATTAGCTAAAGGCAGTAGTCCACATAAAAAGTTTGGTGTCATTGGTGTTTATAATGGGCATCAAGCCAATGTTGGGCGGGTGGCAACTGACGCTACCTGGCATCATTGGTTTAGTGAAAACCTTGTCAGCATGAAAAATGACACGACTACAAACCATTATGAAATGTTACAGGATTACTATCGTAATGTTGCGGTATGGCTGGCACCACCCAGTAAACAATCGGCCATGTTTTCTGTTGCCTCCTGGAATAGTCTGTTTACGACGCATGCCATGCAAGAGTTAGGTCCAGTAATATCCCCCTTCCTAATTGGTCCTAACGCAAAGGACGTGCTTGGACGTAGCGTTTCCAAATGTACTATTCGAGAGTGGGTATGGGACTTTGTGTTACCGGAAATTTATCCATGGTGGCGTGATCGTATTATCGATCCTTGTTTAACATGTCCACCTTTTGATTTGATAGAGTTTGGTGCTTTAGGTATTTTGATTAGAGAAATGCTACCGCTACGTAACGAAAGTATAGAGAACAATATTAAAGGTGATAAACTGGAAAAAGCTGTGCATAAAGCGTTTCAAAAAGCGGTAAAGC
>CAYXVH010000006.1:0-5452 GCA_964468615.1 uncultured Thiotrichales bacterium
TTACCGATAATGATATCAGGCACGATTACCGATGCCTCAGGCAGAACTTTATCGGGGCAAGTTACTGAAGCTTTTTGGAACTCAGTATCTCATGCAAATCCTTTTTCAATTGGACTTAACTGTGCGCTTGGTGTAGAACAATTGCGTCAATACGTTGATGAGCTTGCCAGAATCGCAAACACCAATGTTTCTGTTTACCCAAATGCTGGTTTGCCTAATGAAATGGGTGAATACGATGACACACCTGAGTTTATGGCCGAGCATTTACAAGAATGGGCGCAAAGCTCATTAGTAAATATTGTAGGCGGCTGCTGTGGATCAACACCTGCACATATTAAAGCGATACACGCAACTACAAAAGACATACCGCCACGAAGAATTCCAAATATAACAAAAAAATGTCGATTGTCTGGACTGGAGCCATGCACGATAGATACAGAATCATTGTTTGTAAATATCGGCGAACGCACTAATGTAACTGGCTCAGCTAAATTTTTACAACTAATTAAAGAGGAACAATATGAGAAAGCGCTGGAAGTTGCACGACAGCAAGTAGAAAACGGTGCGCAAATGATTGATATCAATATGGATGAAGGTTTGATTGATTCCCAGCAAATTATGATCCAGTTTTTAAATTTAATTTCTACAGAACCGGATATTGCGCGCGTACCCATTGTTATTGACTCGTCAAAATGGGACATCATTGAAGCTGGTCTTAAATGCATTCAAGGAAAAGGAATCGTAAATTCTATTTCTTTGAAGGAAGGCGAAGAAAAGTTTATTTCTCAAGCAAAACTCTTACGTCGCTATGGTGCAGCCGTAATTATTATGGCCTTTGACGAGAAAGGCCAGGCAGATAGCTTAGAACGAAAAATTGAAGTTTGTATGCGTGCATACAAAATATTAACTGAACAAATTGAGTTTCCTGCAGAAGATATAATTTTTGATCCTAATATCTTTGCTATCGCAACGGGTATCGAAGAGCATAATAATTATGCTATCGCATTCATCGAAGCAACTAGACAAATTAAACACAAACTTCCACAAGTTTTAGTTTCCGGTGGTGTATCTAATATTTCATTTTCTTTTCGAGGAAATAATAAAGTACGCGAAGCAATTCATGCCGTGTTTTTATATCACGCCATTAAAGCTGGCCTTACCATGGGAATTGTAAATGCAGGGCAACTTGCGATTTATGAAGACATTCCTGAAGAATTACGTGACTGTGTTGAAGATATCGTTCTAAACCGTAATCCGAATGCAACAGAAAAGCTACTTGAACTTGCACAAATTTATCAGAGTGACAATAAAGAGGATATAAAAGTTGCTGCAGAGTGGCGCAACATGTCCGTAGAAAAACGTTTAGAGCATGCGCTGGTTAAGGGTATTACAGAATACATTGAACAAGATACAGAAGAAGCTCGACAAAATTCTAAACGAGCATTGGAGGTAATAGAAGGCCCACTAATGGAGGGCATGAATATTGTTGGTGATTTATTTGGCTCTGGAAAAATGTTTTTGCCACAAGTAGTCAAATCAGCAAGGGTAATGAAAAAAGCAGTGGCTTATTTAAATCCCTTTATGGAAGCTGAAAAAACTGGGGATGCACTGACAAAAGGTAAGGTGGTCATGGCCACCGTAAAAGGGGATGTACACGATATTGGTAAAAATATTGTTGCAGTAGTTTTGCAATGTAATAACTATGATGTCATTGACCTTGGAGTAATGGTACCTGCTGAAAAAATATTACAAACTGCACGTAGCGAAGGGTGCGATATTATTGGTTTATCAGGGCTGATTACACCCTCTTTGGATGAGATGGTACACGTTGCAAAGGAAATGCAGCGACAAGATTTTAATCTCCCTCTACTCATAGGAGGCGCTACTACATCTAAAACCCATACTGCAGTAAAAATTTCTCCCAATTATGATCACCCAGTGATATATGTGCCTGATGCATCACGTGTGGTCAATGTAATGAGCAAATTATTGAGTGATGCACACAAACCAGAATACACACAAGAAATTAATGTCGAGTATCAAACTGTAAGAGAACGTTATAAAACACGCAAGAAACAGCCGCTTATTAGTCTTACAAAAGCACGTGAGAATAAATTTACGTTTGATTGGTCAAGCTATTCTCCTCCGCAACCAACTTTTTTGGGAACTAGAGTTTTTGAAGACTATCCAATAAATAATTTACTTCACAGAATTGACTGGACACCATTTTTTTTAACTTGGGAATTAGTAAGTAAATACCCAAAAATTTTTCAAGATAAAGTTATCGGTGAACAAGCGGCTACACTCTTTCAAGATGCTAACGACATGCTTGCCAAAATCATTGATGAAAAATGGTTAACTGCTCGTGCGGTAATCGGTTTTTATGCTTGTAATGCTATCAATGATGATGATATTGAAATTTATACTGATGACACACGATCAAAGCTATTAACAACCTTACACCACCTTCGCCAACAGTCAGAAAAGACAGACGATGCACCGAATTACTGCTTAGCTGACTTTGTAGCACCGAAGTCTTCAGGTATTAAAGATTATTTAGGTGTATTCGCCGTTACCGCAGGTATCAATGTTGAAAAACAGGTTAAGATTTTTGAAGCCCAACACGATGATTACAACGCAATTTTATTAAAGGCGCTTGCAGATCGCTTTGCAGAGGCATTAGCTGAGCAAATGCATTGTCATGTACGCAAGGAGTATTGGGGCTATTCGCCAAAAGAAAATCTTACCAGCTACGAAATGATTAAAGAACAATACCAAGGTATACGCCCTGCCCCCGGTTACCCCGCCTGCCCCGAGCACACAGAGAAAAAAACATTGTGGGAATTGCTTGATCCGACAAATAACATTGGGCTTAGTCTCACCGATAATTATGCAATGGAACCTGCTGCAGCTGTATCGGGATACTATTTTTCACATCCAAATTCACGTTACTTAAATGTTGGCAAGATCCAAAAAGATCAAATTCAAAACTATGCGCAAAGAAAAAATATGCCGATTTCAGAGGTAGAACGTTGGCTTGCACCAAACTTAGCATATGACATTTAAAATCTATTATGACTAAATTTATAATAGATAATGCTGAAAACTTTGTTTAGTTTCAGCACTTAAATATTTGAAATAATATTATGACTTTTAATAATTTTTTGCCGTAGGACTATTAAACAATGTTTGGAATCATAAAAGAGAAACAGATATTAATTGAAATTCCTAAAAATAATTGCCTGTCAGATAAAATAGACAATATCAGCAGTCTATTATTGAAAACAGGCGAATGGAAAACTAAGCACAATTGGGACAACTATGCTTGTACAAATTTTAAAATCACCAAAGTTAATAGTAATGGTTCAAATTTATTTAAAGTCGATGTGAAGTGCGGTTATGAGCTCTCTTGCATGTGCCCAACAATTGAAAGAGCCGTTCAAATTGCTTGTTTATACCAAAATTATATTGAAAGCAGTTTTAAACAATTAGGCTGGCCTACATGGGTATCGAAAACTCAACCCGAATAATTTTTACTATTCGAACACTGATTTTTTATAACACTATTCAATCAATTTAATTATTATAATCTGAGATAATCCAGTAATTCCATATAGCTGAACTATATAAAGCAGTTAACAAAGTAAATTCTTATTGCTGTCTTGTGGAATATAGTTAATCTATCTTTTCAATCTATTGAATTAATCATTGTTGGTGTTGCTCGGAAGCCTTCATTTGACTTGTTGGATTGTTAGCTCCCTGATATGCCATACCACCCATTTACACTCCTGAATTCATCACAGAGATGACTGAGTAAATTTAACAACGCGATAATAATTAATATTTCCGAAATTAATGTATGTTTATAACTTAAATTGCTAATCTAATTTATTGTTACTTAAATCTATGCACAATAAATGTAATGGCCTCATAAGATATCGATGGAAAACATTCACAAAAACACGAATTTATTGCTTCGCAAGTTCTACTCTAGTTACAGCATTGAGACGACTCCACATTTAGATAAGGAGATTGATTCCTACAAAGCGATATTACCGATATCCACTCCTGTTATGATCGCATCACCCAATGGCTCTAGCCTCGATGAAGTAGTAAAAACAGCAAAGAGGTTACGTTTTGAGGAAATGGAACCAGTTCCACATATCACTGCACGATCTATTCCTGATCTTGCATACTTAGAAACCCTAATAAATAAGCTTCAAGTAGAGGCCGAAGTCGATCACCTATTGGTAATAGCGGGCGACATACCGACTCCTATCGGACCATACAACAGCTCAATGGCTATATTGGATTTAGGTATACTCGAGACACGAGGTATAAAAAAAATAGGTGTATCTGGACATCCTGAAGGCAGTCCAAACATAAGCGACAGCGAACTCTCGGAGGCAATTCGTTGGAAGAACGAATATGCATCTAGAGCCGATATCGATGTATATATATGTACACAATTCGTATTTGAAGCCTTTCCAGTTATTTCCTGGGAAAGAAAAATTCGTAGCCTAGGGAACCAATTACCCATTAAAGTTGGAGTACCTGGTGTTGCAACTCTACAAACATTATTGCGCTTGGCGGCTGCCTGTGGAGTTGCTCAATCAGTTCGTTTTTTAAAGCATCAATCACCAAATATTAAAAAAATGATTGTATCTAGCACACCAGAGCAACTCATAAAAGACCTAGCGATGCATTGTGCACAAGATCCAAAGAACTTAATTGAAGGCATCCACCTCTTCCCATTTGGTGGTATTAAAAAAACATCTCAATGGATTACTAATCAATTTTCTTTAAACACTAAAGTCTGAATTATTAAATTTTATATGAGAACTTTTAAACTCTCAATTAGATTAGAAATACAAACTACTATGGTTATTTGTATAATCAATTAACGATTTATAAAAAATCTGTAGACCATTAGACACTATTAATGAAAAATTGCATCACACGAAGAATTGGAAATGAGGTTTTGTGTCTCTTCAAATGGATCCGCATCTGGTTGAAATCGGGAGACCATTATTCGGTACTGACAAGTTAAGTGCATCTGAGAGAAAATATCCAGATGAATATATCCACTAGCCTATACAAACGTCACCGATTTCCTTGTGAAATCATCCAGTATGCCGTCTGGCTCTACTATCGTTTCAATGTCAGTCATCGAGATATCGAAGATCTGTTAGCAGAGCGTGACATTGAAGTCAGCTACGAATCTATTCGTTCGTGGTGTAACAAGTTTGGCCCTCACTATGCCAGGCGCTTAAAGCGAAAACACCAAGGATATGGCGATACATTTTATATCGATGAAGTGTTTGTAAAGATTCATGGACAACAGAAGTACTTGTGGCGTGCAGTGGATCAGGATGGTGAAGTAGTGGATGTATTTTTACAATCGCGCAGAGATGCCGCTGCAGCCAAGCGTTTCTTCAAGCGACTGATACGC
>CAYXVH010000007.1:0-13773 GCA_964468615.1 uncultured Thiotrichales bacterium
ATGGTTTTATGAACTGATAAAACTCAGGTTTTATAGTTATTGCCTATTAACCTACGTAGACATAAATATTTACTGCAACAAATATGCCACATAAAATATATTCGAAAGTGTTTGAATTTATTTAATTTAATTTCTATAATAAAATATTTATGCGTTTCATAAAGAAACCTGTTTCATTATGGATAAAATATTGTAAATCACTTGTTCTTTTTGATACATTTGAGGTATTGTACAAGTTGTAAATAGCTAAAATTAATCATTGTATTAGTTTGTTTTTTTGCAATAAATATATAAAAAATTATAACTTATTTAACTTTTTATTTTGCATGACGGAAAGAATTAAAAAATACTTAACTTTGTTAAATAATTTCGCATATTTAAAAAATATAGAGATTCATCGTCATACTTTAAAAAAGCTCAAACTATGAGGGCTTAGAAATGAAAATTTCTCATAAAATATTAGTTGTAGAGCACGATGTAGAATTCGGTGAATCAGTAAAGCAACTGCTTGAAAGCGAACTGATGGAAGTTACTCATGTAACTAAAGTCACCGTTGCAATGGAAATGTTACTGTCTGAGCATTTTGATCTAGTATTGAGTGAACTTAAGTTAAGTGGTCCTACTGGCTTAGATTTGCTTAGGAAAGTGCGCACTGCACAGTTAGAACTTCCAGTTATTATCATGACAAGCTACACCTCTATCAAATGTGCTGCACAGGCTTTACGTTTAGGTGCGTCTGACTACATTCTAAAACCCTTTACAGACTCTTATTTAACGCACGCAGTTGCCAGAGGTTTAAAAGAAAAGTCTATTCAAAAAGAGAACACTCTCTTGCGACGTAATCTAAGTGCTGCACTACATACTAAACAAGAAATTATTGGTAATAGTCAGTCCATTTTAGAGCTTAAAAATTTAATAAACAGAGTAGGACCTAGCGAAGCCACGGTGCTCATACAAGGTGAGAGTGGCACAGGTAAAGAATTAGTAGCATTAGGCATTCACAAAGCAAGTGGGCGTAGTGAGGGAAGATTTGTACCCGTTAATTGTGGCGCGATTCCTTCTGAACTTATGGAATCGGAGTTTTTTGGTCATGTCAAAGGTGCATTTACAGGTGCGATTGCAAACAAAATTGGACTTATTCAAGAAGCACATGGTGGAACTTTATTTTTAGATGAGATTGCTGAATTAGCTCCTATGCTGCAAGTAAAGTTATTAAGATTTATTCAAGAAAAAATAATAAAGCCTGTAGGAGAAAATAAATCTCATGAAGTAGATGTGAGAATTATTGCTGCATGTAATAGGGATTTGCAAAATGAAGTTAATGAAGGAAGGATGCGAGAAGATTTATTCTACCGTTTAAATGTGATTCAAATATCAGTACCTCCATTGCGGCAACGGTTGGGTGATATTGAATTACTTACGCAGTACTTTGTTAATCATTACGGTATAAAATTAGGCAGAAAGATTAATAAGATAGATGATGAGGTTCTTGGTTTATTTAAACAATACCAGTGGCCAGGTAATATTAGGGAGCTGGAAAATTCAATCGAAAGGGCGATTATTCTTGCTAAAAATGATGAGCTGACGATTGAAGATTTTAAACATATTAAAACTAATGGTGAAAACAAAAAGTCTTCAAATCGCGAGACGTTAGATGTAATAGAGCCAATGACTATTGAAGATTACACTAGACAAGTGATCGAAAACTACCAAGAAAATTATAGCGAGATTGAGTTAGCTAAATTATTGGGAATAGGAAGAAAAGCATTGTGGATGCGCCGTAATCGCTGGGGGCTATATCGTGAAAAACACAAAAGCGCAATGCAATTCTGAAGTAGAAAATAACGGATATCGTAGAATAATTAATCTAGATTAATAAACAATAATTCGCTAAATGAGTGAACGGTTGTAATAAAGTCTAGTTTACATAAGTAAGCAACTGTGAAATTAATTTCAATGTGATTTCATGTGAAATATTAGATATCTTTATATGCGTCATAAAATTACTATTTAAGTTGAAAATAGTATGTAGTCATTAAAAAGTAAATATAATTCTCTTGCTAAGAAATACATAAATATAGTCTTACACTCAGCATACTCTGCACAATTCAATTTGCAGTTATTCCTAAATTAGTTTCACATTAGACATTAGCCGTTTCATTTAGAAACGAAAATTAAATAATTATAGTTAAAAGTTATTGTTTTTACTGCCTATTCAATTAGGAATGAAACTTGCTTAACTTTTTATACAGTTTCTTGCATTGCTAGAACGTATAAGAAAATCTTTTATGAGAAAATGTACTCCTTCTCTTGGTTTGAAAATCAGACTAGTAATGTAAGAAACTGCTTGTTTTAGACGAAGATAAATAAAATATAATTTTAATATTCTTGCTTTTGCTTTTTTTATAGTTTCACTTTTTATAGTTTCGCTATGAAATCATCGAAGTAATATTTTGGAGGAGAATTAAAAATGAAGTTCTTAAACTTAAAGAAGTCAATATTGTTAGTAATCTCTTTTGCTGCCTTATTGATCAGTCCTTTAGCAGTGTTTGCAGAAGGTCAGATGTATATCCCTATTCCTAGCTATCGAGTAGGTCCTTATGCAGCAGGTGGAACGGGATATTACGGCGGTATTCTTGATTACTATAATTTAAAAAATATGCGCGATGGAGGTGTGGGAGGTGTAAAGCTAACCTGGTCAGAGTGTGAAACAGAATACTCAGTCGAGCGTGGAGTAGAGTGTTACAAACGTATGAAAGACCGAGAAGGTGGTGCACTGTTTTTTGATCCTCTTAGTGTTGGTATTGCAATCGCTTTAAATGAAGTGGTACGCAAAGATGAAATTCCAATGATTACCGTGAATCACGGTATGAGCGAAACCATAGACGGCGAAGTTTTTCCTTATGTGTTTCCTTTGGGAATGGGTGTTCCGGACGAATATAATGCAACTGTTAGATTTATGGCGCATTTAGAATCCGGTGATGATCCAAATTCAGTAGATATAAAAGCTGCGCTCAACGGTAAAAAAGTTGTGACTCTTTATCATGGTTCTCCATATGGTAAAGAAGCACTTGGGTATATGGATGAAATGGGAGCAGAGTATGGATTTGAGCACGTAAAGATTGAAGTGCCACATCCAGGTAATGAACAGCAGGCGCAATGGCTTAATATTCGTAAAATAAAACCTGATTTTGTATTTTTACGTGGTTGGGGCGTGATGAATCCTGTGGCCATGCAATCTGCGGCACGTATTGGTTTTCCGGTTAATCGTTTAATTGGAAATATTTGGAGTAATTCTGACGAGGATGTGATTCCTGCAGGCAAAGCTGCAAATGGCTATCAAGCGATTACGACACATCCAGCTGGAATTTTTACTTCCGTCCAAGATGAAATCATTAATACCGTTTATGGTGCTGGTGAAGGTGATTTACAAGATAAAAGTCGTTTAGGAAGTGTTTATCACAACTTAGGGATTACCGCAGGGATTATGCATGTTGAAGCTATATTAAATGCTCAAAAACGTTGGGGGAATGTACCCTTAACAGCAAAACAAGTACGTTGGGGATTTGAAAATATTCACTTCGACGCAGCACGTATTAAAGAATTAGGTGCTGAAGGCTTGTTAGCTCCAATGTTGGTTACTTGTAAAGATCATGTGGGTGGACATAACTCTAAATTCCAGAAGTACAATTCAGAAACACGTAAGTGGGAAATTGTAACGCCGTGGATTAAGAGTCAGGCGCCTACCGAAGCGTTATTTGAGTCAGCTGAGAAATATCGAGTAGATAACAGAATAGACAAGCGTGAATGTGATGATGCTAACGATCGTGATAATTGGACACTAACTGGGGATCAACCAGCTATCCCAGCTAACGTAAGCACCTGGCACTAATGGTGTGATTACTTTGTGTTTTTAAAAATGTTGCTTAAATTAAGTAATGTTTAAAAAATATTTGTAATTTAAAGAGCAAAAGGCAAGCCGGAATACACGGATGTAAACTGTTACACGGAAGTATGTCCGGTTTCATTTTGCTACACGTGAAAATGTTTCAAATTGAACCTATGTTTCATTAAGAAACATAGGTTCAATTGTTTATATCTTTCTAAAAAATAATTAGTTTTTATAAATCAACGTTTTATATATCTGATTCAAATTGGCATAATTGATGCTAATTAAATATGAGAGTTATTCATTTTATATAAAGAGCTATGTTCTGTGACAGAAGTTAAGTTCAACACTATTTCAGAAGCGCTTATTGATTTACGCAGAGGTAAGTTGGTAATCGTTGTGGATGATGAGTCACGTGAGAATGAAGGTGATTTTATTGGTGCAGCTGATAAATGTACGCCCGAAATGATTAACTTCATGTCTACACATGGAAGAGGTTTAATCTGTACCGCGATAACGGAACAAAGAGCAAGTGAACTCAATTTAGATCTAATGGTGTCTGACAACGATAACGATTCATTGCATGCGACTCCATTTACAACTTCTGTAGATTTTAAACATGGAACCACTACAGGAATATCTGCAGCAGACAGATCAAAGACAGTTAAAGGCTTAGCGGATTCGCGCATTGAATCAGATAACTTTTCACGACCTGGTCATATTTTCCCGCTTCGTGCTGTAGAGGGCGGAGTATTTAAACGTAATGGACATACAGAAGCGGCTATCGATTTAATGGATTTAGCAGGTTTGCAGAAAGCAGGTGTGCTATGCGAAATCATGAACAAAGATGGAACCATGGCGCGTCTATTGGATTTGGCAGAAATAGCAAATACCCATGGGCTGAAACTTATTAGTATTAAGGATTTGATCGAATATAAATTACGTTATGAGTCTAGAGTTGAACGCGTAGTCACTGTGCAATTGCCCACAAAATGGGGAGATTTTGAACTGGTTGCATTCCGTGATGTGTATACCAACAAGGAACACTTAGCCATTGTTAAAGGTTCTTGGGGTAAGGATGACGATGTGGTGGTACGTATTCATTCAGAATGCCTAACAGGTGATGTATTAGGTTCTTTACGTTGCGATTGTGGCGATCAAATTCAAGCATCATTAAAAATTATTAACGACCATGGCTCTGGCGTCGTTCTTTACATGCGCGAAGAAGGGAGAGGGATAGGGTTGTTGAATAAATTAAAAGCCTATTCTTTGCAAGAGTGTGGTCTTGATACTGTTCAAGCAAACAGAGCTCTGGGATTTGATGCAGATCATAGAGACTATACCGTTGCTGCGCATATTTTAAGCGTCCTCAATATTGAGCGTATACAACTTCTTACAAATAATATTAATAAATGCAGTTGGATGGATACACATGGAATTAAATGCACCAAAAGAATTCCAATTCTATCGACACGGGAAGATCACGAATACCGGAAAAAATACTTGAATACCAAGAAAGAAAAAATGGGTCATGTAATACCCATGAAAAAATAAAGAATTTAAAATAAAGATTGGTTATAAAAATTAAAATATTTGAATATTTTTATTGAGTAAATGAAAGGAGTAGCTGGAATGTCTGATAATGAAGAATTTGGTCTTAAGGACTTAACTGCCGAAATGATAAAAACTGTCAGAAATGAAACAAGAGCAGGAACAATCGATTGCCGTGATGCATTGATTGAAAGTAAAGGTGATACCGATAAAGCAGTCGAAATATTAAAAGAAAAAGGAATCGGTACGCCGAAAAAAGTATGGACTTAAAAATCATGCCTTTTGCAGCATGCGCATCTAACTTTACATAGGGAATTACAGAAAGTTAGATGAGAATAGATATTTAATTAAATAAGAGAATAGAGGTTATTAAAAATGGCAACATATCCTAAACTATTAAAAAATTCGGAAAATCCGTTAAAACCATCCGCTTGGATGGGATCGGATCAAATTGAATTTGCTTATTGGGTACCAAATATCTCCGGAGGTTTAGTGATTACAACTTTGCCGATGGATACAGATTGGACGCCAGAAGCAAATATTAAATATGCGCGAGATGCTGAAGAGGTGGGTTTTGCAACCGCCTTGGCGCAAACTCGTTGGTTTGCAAGTTACGGTGCTGACCATCAGCATGAGGCGTTTACGATCGCTAATGTGATTTTGCAGCATACTAAGAAAATTGAAGTGATTACTGCGGTGCATCCAGGTCTTTGGCATCCTGCTATTGTTGCAAAAATGCAGGCTTCGTTGGATGTATGTAGTCAAGGTAGAACCTCGATTAATATAGTCAGTGGATGGTTTAAAGGTGAGTTCACTGGATATGGTTTGCCTTGGCTTGAGCATACTGAGCGCTATCGTAGATCAGAAGAATTTATTCGTATTATGAAAGGTATGTGGACAGAAGAAGAATACACCATGTATGGAGACTTCTATCAAATTAATGGTGCGCCGATGTTACCTAAGCCACTGCATAGAGTAACGGTATTCCAAGGTGGTAATTCAAAGGATGCAAGACGCTTAGCAGGAAGAGTAACCGATGTGTTGTTCATGAATGGCAACACTAACAAAGGCTTCAAAGAAATAATGGATGATTCACATGCGTCTGCTGTTGAAAGTGGAAGAGATCCTAGTGAACTACAATTTGGTGCAAATGGTTTTTGTATTGTTCGCGATACTATGGAAGAAGCCACCGATACATTGCGTGATATTATTGTCAATGCCGATGTAGAAGCGGTTAAAGGTTTTGGTGAAGCGGTTAAGAATGCTGGTCGATCCTCTGCAGAAGGTGAAGGTATGTGGTCTAATTCGTCATTTGAGGATTTGGTTCAATATAACGACGGATTTAAAACGGGTCTAATTGGAACGCCAGAAACCGTTGCAGATCGAATTATTGAGCTTCGACAGCTTGGCATGAAAGTGATTTTATGCGGCTTCTTGCACTACAACACAGACTTAAGAGCATTTGGTGAGAAGGTCATTCCGTTAGTTAGGGAAAAAGAAGAAGATCTCCGTAAAGGTAAGTCATACGGTAAAAAGAAATCAGCTTAATAAATTAAATACAAAATTTAGTTAATCTAACTAATCTATTTGTTTAAAAATTAAGCTGAAAATAAGAAACGCTGAGAAAAGGAAAAAGATAAAAACTATTCATTCCTTTTCTCTAGCCGTTTTCTAATTTTATTCAGGAGGTGATGGTAATGAAACTATTAGGAATATCTGGAGGTTTGAGCCAAAAGACATTTGTAGCCATAGAAAAAGCACTTGATTTTGCATATCAATATGACAATTCAATAGATATTGATGTGATTAATGTTGGTGAGCTTGATATTCAGTTTTGTGACGGCAGAGATCCGGCAAAATATGAAGGGGATTCTAAGTTAATTATTGACAAAATAATTGCTGCAGATGCGTTGATTTTTGGCACCCCAATGTATAGAGGGTCTTATACTGGACTGTTAAAAAATGTTTTCGACTTGATCCCTAATGATGCATTGATGGGGAAACCGGTAGGTTTGATTGCGACCGGTGGAAGTGATCATCATTATTTGGCTGTAGAACATGAGCTAAAACCTTTGCTAGGGTTTTTTCTAGCACATGCCATACCTGGGAGTGTCTATGCTAATAATGATCATTATTCAAATAGGGATCTAGTTAGTCAGGACGTTCTTGATCGTTTAAGAGAACTTGCAGAGTCTATCGTAAATTTCCTAAAAATCTTGCCAGAAGATAAAGCAAGCCTTGTTGGTGCGAGAAGACCAACAATAGACAGAAAGTCGTTGCTAAAAAAAGCTAGTTAATCTTAATTCTAATTAAATCTATAAAGAAATCGAGGAGAGAAACTAATGTCAGGAAATAATCCTAAATATAAAATATTACAACAAGTCATTGATGAGGAAACGTATAGAACAGATACGTCAACATTGTTAGCCTACGATACGGACGGTAATAAATTTTTATTTAGAGCATTAAATTCAAATTATTTTTTACAAAATGATGAAAGTGAAGAAATGCAGGTCTTAGGGATGGAAGAAGCAGAAGAAATGTGGAATACAATGCCAAATAAGCACGTTTCAAATATTGCTGCTGCATTTCCAAAGTATCATGGCGGTGTCGGCATGGATACGTATACTAATTTATACGATGACTAGAATAAGAGTATCAAAAAGTAAAACGAGCTATTTGAGTATCGAATCAAAGGGGTAAATAATATCTACGATTCTAACGCCAGAATTAAACTATTGTAGTAATTGTGGTGAAAAACTTGTGCGTTTTGTTCCCAGTGGAGACTTGGTAGAGCGAAGTGTTTGTAATGCATGTGAATTAATACATTATCAAAATCCAAAAGTACTAGTAGGCAGTATTGTAGACTGTAATGACAAAATACTTTTGTGCAAAAGAGCCACTCAACCACGTCTTGGGTTCTGGACTTTACCATCTGGCTATATGGAAAATGATGAGACCGTTCTAGAGGCCGCAATTCGAGAAACGGAAGAAGAAACCAAAGTATCTGTAAAAAAGATGAACCTATATGTAGTGTTCTCCTGTCCAAACATCAACCAAGTCTATTTTATTTTTCGCGGTAAAGCTGAAAATGATTGTGCGAGCACTACTGAGGAGAGCTCCGAGACTAGATATTTTCTAAAACAAGATATTCCCTGGGACTCATTATCATACTCAATCATGAATAAAGCATTAGATTGGTACTTTTACGATAAAGACCAAGCTAGATATCAATTTAGAATGTTAGATGAATATGGGTGTGACTCAGAAGGTGTCTAGTGAATAGATGGAGTGATATTTGAAGGCATAACATGTTTTTATAAATTATCTTATTGTTGCGTAATAAATAGATATTTATAGTTTTTTAGATCTATCAAAACTGTTTCGTTTTGCGCATGACTGAGTAGTGTTTATGAAACGTTGATAGCAATTGCATAACATTCTTGTATGCAAATGCATTTAAATTTAATGCTAATCAGCAGCTTATCTAAGTTCTGCATCTGGCCTATAAATTGCAAGTACATTCAGTAACTTAGGCAATTCTTATTAGAGACCAACAACGTGAGTCAAGAAAATATTAGAGATCTGACAGGTGTAAAAGATTCAGTACAAAATCTTATAAGTAAAACATCAAAAAATTCAAATTTTGGCAAGTTTAACTACACTGTAGATACACATTGGGAAGGTGGTGTGCTGTGTAAAGCAAGAGTACGTAATGAGCATAATCTAGTCATAGATGAAAAACCTATCTTGGGCGGCTGTGATTTAGGGGTGAGTCCAATGGAGTTGGTACTTGTTGCACTAGGTACATGTCAAGAAATAATGTATTCAGTAATAGCTACTAGGATGAACATAGAGCTAGAAGAGTGTGATGTAAAACTTACCGCTGAACTAGATGTAAGGGGAATGTTAGGGGTTAAAGGAGAAGATAAAGCATGTCCTGGGTTTGCCAATATTGATTTTGTAACAAAGTTAAAGAGCAATGCTCCAAGTGAACAGCTGGCTATATTAATTGAAAAGGTTGAAAAACAGTGCCCAGTTTTAGATATGTTAACAAGAAAAGTGACCATTAACAGCTCAACTATTATTAATAATCAAGAGTCGAGTCACCAAGTTAAGATTGCTTAGACAATAATTAAGTCTTTCCGATTATAGCTAATCGTTTAGTTGGCAATTAGGTTCTTTAGATAAAAATAAATTGATTTATTTTTGTGTTTCTAAGCATTCAATAATAAAATAATAAAATAATAAATATATGAATGAAGAAAATATTAATAGTTTAGAAACGGTAAAAGTAGCGGTTGGTAAAATAATTGATAGTGCTAACAAAGATCCAGAATTTGGGAATTTTAAGTATTACGTAAATACTAAATGGGAAGGCGGGACGCTTTGTAAAAATCAGATACGTAGAGCACATAAACTATTAGTAGATGAGCCGCCTGCATTCGGTGGCGATGATTTAAGTGCCAGCCCTGTTGAGTTGGTTCTTGCAGCATTAGGATCATGCCAGATAATTATGTATTCTGCTTTAGCTTCTACTCGAGGAATTGAGTTAGAGGAATGCGAAGTCACATTAAAGGCTCACCTGAATGTTAGAGGCTTGCTAGGAATTAAAGAAGAAAAAAATACTGCATACCCAGGATTTTCAAATATTAGTTATGAAACAAAAATTATAAGCTCGGAATCAAAAAAAATGCTTCGAGAGCTTGTAGAAGACGTTGAAAAGCAGTGCCCAGTGATGGACATGTTAACCAGGTCGGTGAGCGTAGAAGGGACGACGCTCGTTAATGATGAATTACTTCTCTTAAAGTCAAAACGTTCTGTATTGCATAAGTTGTTAAACGTATTTAGTAAAAAATAATCATCACATCTATCGAGTAGTAGCTATGAATACATTATTTTCGGAGTCAAATTACTCAGCGTTATACCAATGGTCATTGAGTGATCCTGAAGCATTTTGGGATTCCCAAGCGAAGCATTATTTAGATTGGATAGCACCTTGGGATGAAGTTATGCATCAAGATGCAAATAAGGTTCATGCTCAATGGTTTAATGGCGGCAAGATTAATGTTGCCTATAATTGTGTAGATCGTCATCTAAAAGAACATGGCGATAAAATTGCGATTATTTGGGAGAGTGATGATGGGAAGGAATCAATAAAGGTTACATACAAACAATTACATGAAGAAGTATGCAAGTTTTCAAATGTGTTAAAAAATAATAATGTAAAAAAAGGCGATCGAGTTTGTATTTATATGCCACTCATTGTAAAAACTGCTGTAGCCATGCTTGCATGTGCAAGAATAGGGGCTGTTCACTCTGTTGTATTTGGAGGGTTTTCTGCAAAATCACTCAGTGACAGAATTCAAGATGCTGAATGTGAAATAGTAGTAACCGCAAATGAAGGTATGCGTGGCGGCAAGGTGATTCCAATAAAAAATATTGTAGATCAAGCTCTTGAAGCGTGTCCAAATGTCAATTCTGTAATAGTTGTCAAGCGCACCTCCAATCCTACGGCAATGTTAGAGGGTCGTGATGTTTGGTATCACGATGAAATTGAAAAGGTAACGGATAACTGTCCGATAGAAGAAATGCAAGCGAGTGATCCACTGTATATTCTCTATACATCCGGTTCTACTGGTAAGCCTAAAGGAATTTTACATGGTTCTGCAGGATATCTTTTGCATGTCTGCATAACTTATAAATATATATTTGATCATGTAGAAAGCGACATCTATTGGTGTACTGCTGATTTAGGCTGGGTGACAGGACATTCATATGTTCTTTATGGTCCGTTATCAAATGGTGCTACTACATTAATGTTTGAAGGAGTACCAACTTTTCCTGACGCTAGTAGATATTGGCAAATTATAGACAAGTATCAAGTTAATACCTTTTATACAGCACCAACCATTCTTAGAACATTAACAGCCCTTGGAAATGAGCCTGTGAATAATCATTCGCTAAAAAGTTTACGATTATTGGGTACCGTTGGTGAACCTATCGATGTGGAAACCTGGAATTGGTACTTTGAAAAAATTGGTAAGAAGAAATGCCCAATAATTGATACGTGGTGGCAAACAGAAACGGGTGGTGTATTAATTTCTCAATTACCAGATGAAATTACAGATACATGTGGAACTAAAGCAAAGCCATTTCTAGGTATAGAGCCTTCATTGGTGGATGATAATGAAAATTTATCCACGGAGAAATCAGGAAACTTGGTTATAAAACGCCCATGGCCTGGTCAGATGCTTACCATTTATGGTGATCAAAAAAGATTTGAAGAAACGTACTTTACAGATAGTAAAAAGGGAGGTTATTACTATCCTAGTGATAGAGCAATCATTGATGAAGATGGTTCAGTACGTGTAACGGGTCGTGCGGATGATACTTTAAATGTATCTGGACATTTGTTTGGTGCAACAGAAATTGAAAGTGCGCTGATTCAGCATAACGATATAGCTGAAGCTGCGGTAGTAGGGTATCCGCATCCTGTAAAAGGCCAAGGTATTTATGCATTTGTCGCTATGAATAAAGATGTCCAATTAAATGATAGTTCGAGTAATTCACTACATAAAGAATTGGCGCAAATAGTTCGAGAGCAAATCAGCGCAGTAGCTAAACCAGATGTAATTCATTGCACCAATGAGTTGCCTAAGACGCGTAGTGGAAAAATTATGCGACGTATACTGCGGAAAATTGCTAATAATGATTTTTCAGATCTGGGCGATACTTCCACATTAGTAAATCCATCCATTGTGAATGATTTAATCGATAGTCGCGCAAATATTTAGCCTTAAGTTATTCTGTCCTAAATATGGGTAATAATTTTGAAATTAAAGTGCCTGACTTGTCGGGCGTAAAAGACGTTCCCGTAGCTGAAATATTTGTTTCACCTGGTAATGTAGTAGCACACGGTGACAATTTAATTTCCATTGAGACCGAGAAAACAATTATTGATATACCAGCTTCCGTTAATGGAGTGGTTAAAGAAGTAGTCGTATCTGTCGGTGATCATGTAATAGAAGATCAAATACTCGTAATTATTGAATCAGATGAGTTGCAGGCATCTGATTCAGTTTTGCCAGTTTCTGGGAACATAGATCGTGATATATCAACACAAGTTGTAGTATTAGGCTCAGGGCCAGGTGGATATTCTGCTGCCTTTCGAGCAGCGGATCTCGGGAAAGAAGTGGTATTAGTAGAGCGGCATGCAACCTTGGGCGGGGTATGTCTGAATGTGGGGTGTATTCCTTCTAAATCCTTATTGCATGCTGCAAAAGTAATAAGTGAAGCTAAAGAAATGTCAGAGCTTGGCTTAAAATATTCATCATTAGTAATAGATACTCATGCATTGCGTAATTGGAAGAATAAAGTTGTAGGGCAGCTCACAGATGGTCTAAATAATCTAGCTAATAAGCGCAATGTAAAGGTTGTTATAGGAGAAGCTGCATTTCTATCTGCAACGCAACTATCATTAGAAGCTTCTAACGGCAAAAAATATAAAATAGATTTTGAATATGCAGTCATTGCTGCAGGCTCTGAAGCAGTGAAAATTCCAGATTTTCCTCACGATGATGCTAGAGTGTTGACGTCTACAGAAGCGTTAGAAGTTGATGACATACCAAATCGATTACTTGTAGTGGGTGGCGGAATTATTGGCTTGGAAATGGCAACTGTTTATCATGAACTTGGATCGAAGGTTACGGTAGTAGAGTTTGCTGACTCATTAATACCGGGAGCAGATCCTGATTTAATAAAACCACTACACAAACGTATTCAAGGAATGTATGAAAATATATTTTTGAATACGAAAGTAAGCAGTATTGAAGCAACACTTAATGGAATGTATGTTAGATATGAAGGAAACATAGCTCAGAAAAAAGATGTATTTGATCAAGTGCTCATTGCTGTTGGAAGAAGACCCAATGGTAATGTAATTGATGCCGAGAAGGCAGGTGTTAAGGTGGATGATCGAGGATTTATTCCAACCGATAATAAAATGCGCACTAATGTAGATAATATTTTTGCAGTAGGCGACATTGTTGGACAACCGATGCTTGCGCATAAGGCCGCTCATGAAGGTAAGGTCGCAGCAGAAGTTATTGCAGGCATGGAGAGTCATTTTGATAATAGCTTGATACCGTCAGTTTCGTATACCGATCCTGAAGTAGCATGGGTTGGTATGACAGAACATACTGCTCAGCAATTAAATATTAAGTACGACAAGGCGGTTTTCCCATGGGCTGCTAGTGGGCGTGCATTGAGTATGGGTAGAAGTGAGGGTTTGACTAAAACACTATATAATTCAGAAACAAAAAAGATAATTG
>CAYXVH010000008.1:0-9635 GCA_964468615.1 uncultured Thiotrichales bacterium
CAGGAGTTTTTACCAGAACAGGCATAGCAGGGTATTGTACCGGAGTTGGTTTCTTAGCTAGAGTTGCTGCCAAGGCACGTGCTGCGTGCATGATTGGCATAACGAACGGTAGTACTCTGCCATCAACTTCAGCACAGTCACCTAAAGCGTAAATGTTGTTGTAACTGGTTTGCAGTAACCGGTTTACTACAATGCCACGGTTTACTTTGATGCCTGCTTCTTTTGCGAGAGAAGTATGTGGAACGAGTCCTACTGCTGTCAATAAAATATCTGTTTGCAGGGTTTTTCCATCAGCAAATGTTAGTTGTAATTTTTCTTCTGTTTTTTCAACACACTTAGTGATTGTGTCGAAGTGGAAAACCACACCGGTAGTTTCTAATTTTCGTTGTAGGAAAACACCACCGGCAAGCGGTAATAATCTACCTAGAGGTTGTGTACTAATATCAATTACGTGAACCTTATAACCTGCTACAGCAAGATCGTTAGCAAATTCGCAACCAATTAATCCCGCACCGAGGATTGCTATTTCTTTTTTCGTTGTTAGCGTATCCCGAAAGCGACGGTAGTCGTCTAAACTATTTACTGAAAGTATTTCTTCAATTCCATCTCCTTCAAGAGGAAGACGAATCTGATTCGCTCCTAAAGCCAGAACAAGCTGATCAAAATCTATTTTTTCTCCATCCTGTAAGATTAGATTATTGTTCGATGGGTTTATAGCACTCACCGTACTATAAGGTCGTATGACTGCTTTCATCTGTTCAGCCATATGTTCTGCGCTGTTATTCAAGAGAGTGTCAGGGGTTTTACCTGTAGCCAGAGCATTAGAGAGCATTGGCTTGGAATAGAACCCGCCATGGTCTGCAGAAAGTATTAGTACAGGTGCCTCATTCTCAAGCTTACGAAACTCACGGATTACGGTATAGCCCGCAAGCCCGCTACCAATAATAACTATGGGCTTTTGACTCATATTTAACTTTAGATTAATTTGAAACTGGTTTTGTTTTTCGGATTATATTTCTGTTTTACGCTTAAGCGCATAATTTTTTACAACATTTAGTAGACTTTCTTTGGTAAAAGGCTTGGTTAAATATTTATCAGATCCGACCATCCTGCCACGAGCCTGATCAAATAAACCGTCTTTACTTGAAAGCATGATTACAGGAGTAGCTTGAAAATGAGAGTTTCTTTTAATTAAAGTACAGGTCTGATAACCATCAAGACGCGGCATCATTATGTCAACAAAAATAATATCTGGATGGGTATCAATAATCTTAGCCATTGCATCAAATCCATCCACTGCTAAAATTATCTCGCATTTAGACTGAGTAAGAAAAATTTCTGCACTGCGGCGAATAGTATTGCTGTCATCGATTACCATGACTTTAACGCCAGTCAAATCATTGGTATCGTCCATTTTTGCTCCTTAAATTTTCCAAATTTCGGGGACATTTCTTGTTTAAGCATATCAGCCTTGTAGCATTAGGTAAAACTCCATGAAGCATAGCTTGTTGAAAATTCCCTGTAATTATTTCCTCCAGAAGGCAGGAATAAAGATAACAAGCAAGGTAAAAAGCTCCAATCGACCCAATAGCATAGTAAAGCTACATACCCAGGTCTGAAAATCAGTGAGTCCGGCAAAAGTCGTAGCAGGGCCAACCTGATTAAGCCCCGGACCTAGATTGTTGATGCATGCTACCACTGTGGAAAAAGCCGTTATAAAGTCTAATCCGCTAAAAGCAAGGATCAGTGTCAATGAGACTATGCTGGCTAAATATATGGACAGGAAAGCCAATACTGCGTAAACAATTCGGTTTGATACCACGCTATTACTGAGCTTAACAGGTGTAACTGCCTGAGGATGCATGATCACAGTCATTTCACGGAAAACCTGTTTGAACAGAAGCTTAGCCCTGATCATCTTAATGCCACCACCAGTAGAGCCAGATGACGAACAGAAACAGCAAAGTGCCAACATCCATAATGGTGCAAATATAGGCCACAAATTATAATCAGCATTACTATACCCGGTGGTAGTAGCAACTGATATTGTATTAAAACTGGCATAGCGTAAAGAAGTGAGTAGATCCGGATAAACTCCCATGCCCCACAAGTAAATGGTAAGCATAAGGCAGCTTATTAAAATTATAGCAATGAAAAGACCGGCCTCTGGGTCGTATCGATAAGGTGATAGGGATTTTTCTCGCCAAGCTAGAAAATGCGAAGCAAAATTTATTCCGGCTATCAACATAAACAGAATAGCAACACCCTCAATCTGTGGCGAACTCCAGTGTGCAAAGCTTGCATCATGGGAAGAAAAGCCGCCAAGTCCAATTGTAGTGAATGAATGCATTACTGCATCTAACCAGGTCATACCGGCTAGTTTGTAAGCAGAGGCACAAGCAACCGTTATCCCTGCATAAACCAGCCATAAGCCTTTAGCAGTTTCTGCAATACGTGGCGTTAGTCTGGTGTCCTTCATCGGGCCAGGGGTCTCCGCCTTGAACATCTGTCTTCCACCTACCCCGAGTAGCGGTAGAATAGCCACTGCCAGCACAATCAAACCCATTCCTCCCATCCAAACCATCTCAGTGCGCCAAAGATTGATAGATGGTGGGAGCAAGTCAAGCCCTGTAAGAACAGTGCCACCACTGGCAGTAAGCCCTGATGTAGCTTCAAAATAGGCCTTGGTAAAACTTAGATATGGCAGATGAAATAACAGGGGTAGTGTAGCAAAAGCCGGTAGTACCGACCAAACCAGCACCACTAATAAGAAGCCATCTCGTACTTTTAGTTCACGTTTATAGTTACGTGTTACTGCCCACATCATTAAACCTGAAGCAATAGTAATTGCGGCAGACTTATAGTAAACAAACTGAGCAACATTATTTAGCCAAATTGAAAGTGCAAGAGGTACTAACATGGTAAATCCAAATATTAGGATTACTATGCCAAGTACATTGATGACTGCAAAAAGTCGATTCATCAATAGATCCTGTTACAGAAAACCGACTCCAACCTGAAATATTTTTTCAACCTGACGGATTAGTTTTTTATTGATTACAAATACAATAATATGATCTTCTGCTTCAATCACTGTGTCATGATGGGCAATTAAAACTTGCGCATTATGATCAAGTGACGCTTTTTCTTCCTCATTATTCCATCCCCGACTTTCTGCTGCCGATAGTCCTCGCACAATAGCGCCAATAGTTGCACCCTTGGGTAATTTAATATCGTCAACTTGACGCCCGACAACATTTGATGAGTTGGCATCACCGTGGGCAACCAGTTCCAGTGCTTCAGCTGCACCTCGTCGGAGGCTATGTACAGCTACCACATCTCCGCGTCGGACATGTGCAAGCAGCGACCCAATTGTAACTTGTGCAGGAGATATGGCAATATCAATATTACCGCTGTGTACCAAATCTACATATGCACTACGATTGATGAGCGCGAGCACTTTGCGGGCGCCCATACTTTTAGCAAGTAGAGCGGCCATTATGTTATTTTCATCGTCGTTAGTGAGCGCACAAAACATATCCATCTCAGCAATATTCTCACTTTCCAGCAAACTTTCATCTGTAGCATCACCGTGTAAAACCAAGGTATGGTGAAGTTCTGCTGCTAAACGCTGACTTACCCGTTTGTCGTATTCAATAAGTTTAACCTGGTAATTTTTTTCCTGTGCTTTGTCCAGCGCATTAGCCAGACGCCTGCCAATATTGCCACCTCCTGCAATCATTACACGTTCGATCGGCTTATCCATTCGCCGCAATTCACTAATCACACTTCTGATATCATTTGCTGCAGCAAGAAAAAACACTTCATCTTCTGCTTCGACTATGGTATTTCCCTCTGGGATAATAGGACGGTCTTTACGAAATATTGCTGCAACACGTGTATCAATATTAGGTACGTGCTGACGTAATTCACATAGTTCACGGCCAACCAAAGGACCCCCATGGAAGGCTCGTACAGCTACTAAGCTAACTTTGCCATTTGCAAAGTCAAGTACTTGCAGAGCATTCGGGAATTCGATCAGCTTCTCTATGTAATCGGTCACGATCTGTTCCGGACAGATGGCGTAATCGACTCCAAAATTTTCTGATGAAAAAATTTCCGGGTAGGTAAGGAAATTAGCCGAATGAATACGAGCAATCTTGGTCGGTATATTAAACATTGTGGCAGCAAGTTTGCACGCAACCAAGTTAGTCTCGTCACTTTGGGTTACAGCAAGAATCAGATCAGCATCTTTAGCCCCAGCTTTAATCAACACTGACGGGTGGGAGGCATTGCCGGTCACAGTGCGCAAATCAAGATGGTCCTGTAGCAACAGGAGTCTGTTTGAGGACACATCAACCAGAGTAATATCGTTAGCCTCACTTACCAGATTTTCTGCCACAGAAGTACCAACTCTTCCTGCACCAAGAATGATGATCTTCAATTGAGTAGCCCACCTTGAAATATTATGATTTTATCCCTATTTATATAGGAGCGCCTACAGTTATTCCTATTGGTTTTTACGTATCCAGTCACGCCATTGTAAAAACAAATTTGGGTCTGATGCGGCGATTACCGATCGCTGCCACAGAGGCTCTTTCCAGAAATCGTCCAGACCAAAGCCACACATACGTCCACCCGCTTCTTCTAAAATCAGACAACCAGCAGCATAATCCCATAGGTTTTGTCCGCCGTGTAAATAAAGGTCAAAACGTCCGGCGGCCGTAAAACACCACTCCAATGCACAGGCTCCAAAATTTCTTTGCGAAGGGCATGGTGGAGTGGTAGAAATTCTAGCTGCTAGTTTTCTATTAAGGCATTTCAAATCTACACTTGCTATAGCGTCATCTAATACAGTAGGTATATATTCTTTGATTGGCAGCTTTACATCATTTAGGAAGGCCCCTTTTCCTTTCTCAGCATAAAACATTTCATCTGCTATTGGATCGTAAACCACACCTAGAACACTTCTGCCGCGATTCATCAATGCCACTGAAACTGCAAAATAGGGTATGCCATTAACAAAATTGGTAGTGCCATCTATTGGGTCGATACACCATAACCCCTCATCTCCTGAGTTCCATTGGTCATTCTGTTGCTCTGCTGACATTTCTTCACTGACTATTTTTCCAGGATATATTTTTTGTAGTTTTCGTAACAGAGCCTCCTGTGTGGCAACATCAGCTTCAGTGCACAAGCTGCCATCAGATTTGCAATGACGTTGTACTTTTAGGTAACGAGGCATGATCTCTTGTTTCGCAACCTCTTTTACTGCAGCAATAACCGCATTTAGCATACCTATTCTTCTCGCCATTTAATTGAACAGCCAATACTGGGGATCTGGCTATCTGGTCCCTGACCAGTTTTAGCAATCATTAACATACCCTCAAAAAGGTCACGACGTGCGTCAACAGGCGCTGATTTCTTTCGTGAAGCATCAAGTCGTCCCCGGTATTGTAATTCTAGTTTGTTGTTAAAACCAAAGAAATCCGGTGTACATACTGCACCATAGGTTTTAGCAATTTGCTGAGACTCATCCAATACATATGGAAAGGGAAAATCAAATTTTTTTGCAATTAAAGCCATATTGTCAAATGAATCTTCCGGGTAATCTGAAGGATCATTTGACATGATAGCTATTGCTTTGATGCCATGCCGGCCCAGCTCTGTTACATCGCGGGCTATACGATCTAAAACGGCTTTTACGTAAGGGCAATGATTGCAGATAAACATTATCAATAAACCATTTTGACCTCTTGCTGCTTCAAGATCATAATATTTTCCATCAACACCTAACAAATTAAAATTTTCAGCCTTCCAGCCGAAATTACAAATGGGCGTTTCTATGCTAGCCATATTTTTCTCCGATAATTCTGTAAGAACTTGTTGTTATATTATCATGGCTAATATTCTTAATATCTTACTTAGTAAACTATGATATTTCCTCGTTTTTATTATCCTGATCAAATTAATGTGGGTCAGTCAATCCAGCTGCCTGCCGGAGCTATGCATCACGCTGTAAATGTACTGCGACTTGAGAAAGGCGATAAAGTTACTTTGTTCAATGGTAAAGGCGGTGAGTTTTTATCATTTATCAAGTGTAAAAGTAAAGCAGCTGTTTTTGTATTTATAGAAAAATTTATTATTGTTGAGCATGAATCGCCATTACAAATTACACTAGCTCAAAGTATATGTACTAATATAAAAATGGATTTAATCGTACGTAAAGCAGTTGAGCTAGGCGTTAATAATATTCAGCCTGTTGTGGCAAAACGATGTCTGGTCAAGCTTTCTGGCAATCGTGAGCTAAAACGTGTACTACACTGGCAGCAAATAGTTATTTCTGCCTGTGAGCAGTGTGGCAGGAATCGTGTGCCACAAGTGTTATCACCAGTCACCTTGCCGGATTGGCTCGGTAGGCAAAGAGCCATGCAAAAAGAATTAAGTAATGAAACTACAGGAAAGTTATATTTTATACTTTCTCCGACAGCAAAAATTGGGTTACATGCTTTCTCAAAAGATTTATCAGTTACTGAATTAACTTTGTTGGTGGGGCCGGAAGGTGGATTTACATCAGAGGAAGATGCTGCTGCTCTGACGACAGGATTTTCTTCACTACGTTTAGGGAGTCGTACTCTAAGGACAGAAAGTGCTGCACTTGCAGCAATTGCTGCACTACAGACTATTTGGGGTGATTACTAATTTAGGTTTTAAAGCATATTTTGAGTATGTGCTTATGAATTGTAAACTATAGAAGAAGTTTGTTATTACTTATTGAGATTTAGATTAATTAAAAACAAGAGTATGTCCAAATGAGACTTTTAACCTACCGAGGTACATAGTGAAGCAAAACAATAATTTCGTAGCTTGGTTTCGCTCAATTGTGCCCTACGTCAATGAGTTTCGTGGAAAAACATTCGTTGTAGTTTTTGACGGAGAGATTATGGTAGGTGAGAGGCCTGCAGAATTTTTTCGTGACTTCAACTTATTGGTAAACCTGGGCGTTAAGCTTGTTATCGTCCACGGTGTATATCCACAGATCAAGTTAAAATTAAAAGAAGCCAATTTGCGTTCAAAATATATAAAAGGACAGCGTGTTACTGATGCTGTGACATTAAACTTAATTAAAGAAACAGTAGGGCAAATTCGCATTGAAATTGAAGCATTATTGTCAATGGGGCTATCAAAACCACCTATGGCTAATTCGACTATTAGAATTACCTTTGGGAACTATATAACTGCTCGCCCAATAGGAATAGTAGATGGCGTTGACCTGATGTTCACTGGTGAAGTACGTAAAATTGATGCGACAGCTATCCGCCAGCATCTGGATCAGGGTGAAATGGCGTTACTCTCACCACTTGGTTATTCTCAAACGGGTGAAGTTTTTTCTCTGACTCCGGAAAATGTTGCAATTGAAGTAGCAACTGCATTAAAAGCTGATAAGCTCATTTTTTTAATGGATACACTTGGTATAGATAGAAGATCCTATGGGGATTTAAATAAATCATTAAGTGAGCTGACTTTGGCTGAGGCCAGAAAATTACTATCAAAGCCAGAAAGTAATTGTGTCAAACTTTCAAAGGATATTCAAAAATATCTGCCATGTGCGGTACAAGCCTGTATGGGCGGGGTGGAGCGTATTCACCTTATTAGTCGTCGTATAGATGGCGCTATGTTACAGGAATTATTCACGCACAAAGGTGTAGGTTGTATGATTTCACGTGGGCCATTACAAACTTGCCGCTCTGCAGAAATTGATGATGTAGGTGGAATTCTACAACTAATTGAGCCGCTGAAAAATGAAGGGGTATTAGTAGGGCGTGATCGCAAGCTAATAGAAACAGAAATTGATCGTTTTTTAGTTTTGGAGCATGACAACATGATTATTGGTTGTGCTGGGCTTAATCATTTTCCCGGAACACATGTAGGTGAACTTACTTGTTTGGTAATACATCCTGATTATCGCAAGAAAGGGTGTGGAGATTCTCTGCTCAGGCGTATTAAAGCCATGGCTAAGAATAATGGGATTAATAAATTGATTGTACTTACTACAAGGGCTTCGCACTGGTTTACAGAGCGTGGATTCAATGAAACCAGTGTAGAGAAATTACCAAAAATCAGGCAGGGGAGATACAATTATAAACGTCGTTCTAAAATCTTCATAAGGAATATATAAGTATTAATTATGTGTGGTGTTTAATAGATAGATTCATAGTCCAGAGCGGATAAAAGGCATTAAAAATCTCAATCTTGTTTTTTTGTAATTTGGATTGTTTACTTAGTTTGATAGTATAGCCATACTTTAGTGGCCTCAGATAAATTATTATGACCGGAGAAATTTAATGGTAAGATTAGTTCAATGCGTAAAACTTGGACGCGAAGCAGAAGGCTTGGATTTTCCTCCCTATCCGGGAGAGTTAGGGAAACGTATTTTTGAAAAAGTGTCTAGAGAAGCATGGGCCGACTGGATTAAACACCAGACTATGCTGGTCAATGAGAACCGCCTGAATTTATCCGATATTAAAGCACGTAAATATTTGGCAGAACAAATGGAAGCTCATTTTTTTGGTACAGGTGCTGAGAATCCTATAGGTTATGTGCCACCATCATAGTGAGAAATATTCATGTTTCATCATAAAACTTTAAGTAAAATTATGGTTTACAAAATAGCAGGTTTTTATAGCTTGTCTTGTTGTTGACCAGCTTAATAAACACGATACAGTTAAAATGAATGCCACCGATTAGGATATTGAATCGTTTAACTTTGTTGCGTGACTTATACTCTTTCCATTTAAGCTTAAGTAGCATTCATTTCACACATTTCTGGTTCAATAAAGTTACTTGATAATGGCTTTTAATTCACCTTTGGTGTATTTATTTGCCATGATATCAAGCATGATCGGTTTAATTTTATCTGCTTGTCCGGCACAACCAAACGCTTCAAAACGTGCTTTACAGATATCTTTTGCTGCAGCAGTTGCATCTTTCAGGAATTTTCTTGGATCGAACTCACTCTTGTTTTTAGCTAAGTGGCGTCGAACTGCACCAGACATAGCAAGGCGGATATCAGTATCAATATTTATTTTACGAACACCGTGCTTAATACCTTCCTGAATTTCTTCTACAGGTACACCGTAGGTTTCTTTCATTTCGCCACCAAATTCCCGGATAATATTGAGCCATTCTTGTGGAACCGAACTGGATCCATGCATAACCAAATGTGTGTTGGGGATTCGCTTATGGATTTCCTTAATACGCTCGATGGCTAGAATATCGCCTGTTGGTTTGCGAGTAAATTTATAAGCACCATGAGAAGTGCCGATAGCGATTGCTAATGCATCTACGCTAGTTTTTTTAACAAAATCGGCAGCTTCTTCCGGGTCGGTCAATAATTGGTCATGTGTCAGTACTCCCTCTGCACCCTGGCCATCTTCTTTTTCGCCCATACCAGTCTCCAGCGATCCCAGGCAACCCAGCTCGCCTTCGACCGAGACACCAACTGCATGAGCCATGTCTACAACCTTAGCAGTGACTTCAACGTTGTATTCGTAGGACGAAGGCGTTTTAGCATCAGCTTCCAATGATCCATCCATCATAACACTTGAAAATCCGCTACGAATGGCATTTGCACA
>CAYXVH010000009.1:0-3973 GCA_964468615.1 uncultured Thiotrichales bacterium
GAGCTCCAAAACTACGATCGATGGAAATCATCGAAGAATTAGAACCACATCGTCGAGGAATATATTGCGGTGCGATTGGGTATATAAGTAATGATGGCAATATGGATACTAATATAGCAATTCGAACAATTTTGCATAAAAACCAACAAATGTATTTTTATGCTGGTGGAGGAATTGTTTACGACTCAGAAGTTAGTGCGGAATACCAAGAGACCTTTGATAAGGCAGCGGCAATGATGCGCGTACTGAACCAAGGTAAGGAATATGCCCAGGGACGTTAGTTTAAACACTGAAGCTTGGGTGATTAAAATAGGCGGTAGCTTATACGATAGTAAGTATCTAGTTCAGTGGTTAAACTCAATTAGTGAATATACGAGCAAAAATATCATCATCGTTCCAGGAGGAGGACCTTTTGCTGATCAAGTGAGGTTGGCGGATGAGAAATTTTGTTTGGGAGCGTATGCACACAATATGGCGGTTATGGCGATGCAGCAATATGCGAATGTACTTGCTTCACTTTGTCCTGCAATGGCATTAGCACATTCAATTGAGAGCGTACATCAAATCTGGGGAGAGTCAAAAGTTGCTATTTGGGAACCTTATGAAATGGTTCGAGACCAATGTACATTAGATAAAACTTGGGATATAACCTCCGACAGTCTTGCGGTATGGTTGACAAGTATTCTTGAAATAAAAAATCTATTATTAATCAAGTCTTCAAAACAAGTGTTAGAAACTACAAATCTTGAGATATTTGCAAAAAATGGGTGTATTGATTTAGCATTGCAGGAATTAGCAAATAGTTATCAGGTCGACATACATGTCTCACATAAATCTAAAGCAAATAACCTATATGAATTGCTAAGTTCAGCTTAATCTAATTATCTTTCAAATCTAAAAAGCAAAAACATGTTCCAGAATATAATCAACGTATTGACTAGTATTGTCATTCGCAAACCTATAATTGTTCTCTTTAGCATGTTTGCACTGGTTGCGGCATGTAGTATTTATATCCCAAACCTAAATATCGATGCTTCTCCCGATTCGCTAATGTTAGAGAGTGATCCGGATCTTAAATACTATCGAGAAGTGCATCGTCAATATGGTACTGATGAGTTCATCATTGTAGGGTTTAAACCAAAAAAAGAGATTTTAGATAAGTCTACAATTGACTTTATTGAAAACATTTCTGAAAAATTTAAAAAAATTGAGGGTGTGTCTTCCGTAACTTCGTTAAGTAATGTGCCGCTTTTGCTGCAAATACAAAAGGATAATAAAACAGGCGAAACAAGTTTTTCTAATTTACTTTCATCCCAAGTAGATCTGGCTAAAGCGAAGGCGGAATTTACTACTAGTCCAATATACGTAAATAATCTAGTTGATGATGACTTAAGCACTACAGCTATAAAAGTCGATATAGAAAAAAATAAATCTTTAATTGATTTGCTAGAAGAGAAGTATGTATTTCTTGATAAGCAAAAAAAACAGGTATTAGATGAATCGGATGAAGCAGCACTCGATGGAGTGCGTAAAAACATCTTGTTGGAACGACAGGTTATCAATAATCGATATAAGGATGTTCTCAGATCAGTACGAGAAATTGTCAACGATGTGGATGATGCGGGAGAATTTTATCTAGCCGGTGCTCCTTTGATTGGTAATGACATGAAGGATTTTGTTGGTAAGGATATTAAAATATTTGGTGTCGCAATTTTATCAATTATGGTTTTGGTGTTGTTTTTATTTTTTAGAAGGCCTGCTTGGATCTTTTTAGCGTTAGTATGTGCAATTTTAAATGTATTATTAGTAGCTGGTTTGGCATCCTTACTAGAATTTCAACTAACAATCATTTCTTCTAATTTCGTTGCCTTACTGATTATTTTTTCTGTTACTTTATCAATACATGTAATTATTCGTTACCAAGAAATTCAAAAAACACAGCCAAACGAAACAATAGATGAAAATCTAAGAATCACTTTATCGCAAATTATCACACCATGTTTTTATATGGTATTAACCTCAGCAATTGCATTCTTCTCTTTAATAGTAAGTGATATTAATCCAGTAATTGTATTTGGTTATATTATGGTTCTTGGGCTTCTATGCGCGTTTTTACTTACCTTTACTGTATTGCCTGCATTAATAATGCTTATTAATCCAAAGTCTAGAGTGCTGGAACAAGATAAATCAGCAACACTATTAGAAAATCTACTCAATGTCATTGTGAACAATAAAGGATTAACGATTACAATTGTTGTAGGAATGTTTGTTCTAAATATTATAGGTATCAGTCAAATTACCGTTGAAAATCGCTTTATTGATTATTTTAAGAAAACTACGGATATCTACCAGGGTTTAGAGCTAGTAGATCAAGAGCTAGGTGGCACGGTTCCATTGGAGGTGATGTTAGAAGTAGATGCTAACCAAGTTGAAGAGGTAGATGAGGATGCTCTAGAAGATGAAGAATTTGGTGATTATTTAACAAATTTGGAAGGCACTCATGATTTCACGTCTAAAAGCTATTGGTATAATCGTAGTGGAATTAGAAAGATCAATAAAATTCATAAATACTTAGAAAGCCAGCCACAGATCGGAAAAGTACTTTCTTTATCAAGCACAGAAGAAGTATTTAGAACGATTAATAAAGGTGAACCGTTAGAAGACTTTCATCTTTCGCTAGTCTATAGAAAAGTACCTGATAACGTTAAACAGATATTGATTTCGCCTTATGTATCTAGTGATGGTAGTCAAGCACGTATACTGGCGCGCATTAAAGACTCAGATCATACTTTGATTCGAAATGAATTATTGAAAAAGATTCGTACAGAGTTAAACAAAAACTTTATTAATGAAGGAGAAAGTGTGCGTTTAACGGGTATAAGTGTTCTATACAATAACGTTTTGCAAAGCTTATTCCGTTCTCAAATATTGACCTTGGGTACAGTGTTTGTATGTATATTTATTATGCTTGTTGTTTTATTCCGTAATATTAAACTAGCAGTAATAGGCACTTTGCCTAATATATTTACTGCTTTGTTTATTTTAGGGTTAATGGGAGTGCTAGGTATTCCATTAGATATTATGACGATAACCATTGCTGCGATCACAATTGGTATAGGTGTTGATTATGCAATTCATTATATACATCGTTATAAAAAAGAATTTGCACAAAACGGTGATAATTTCCAAGCTATTTACAAGTCTCAAACCACAGTTGGAAAAGCACTTTATTTTACATCAATAACAATAACGTTAGGTTTTATCATATTGGTTCTGTCGAATTTTGTTCCATCTATATATTTTGGCATGTTAACAAGCATAGCCATGTTAGTAGCACTTTTTGCAACTTTTAGTATTATTCCATTACTACTCTCTATTATGCAGCCTCTTAAGTCATAAACTTCAAGGACGATTTACCTAAAATTAGTCCAAATTTCGAAACTTAGATAATATTTGATATAGCTCATATAGATATTTTCAAATACTAATTAGCCTATAGTTCTGTGTTTTTAAGTAAAACAATAAAATGAAATTCTGGGAGTCTTCAGCTAGCCACGTTGTTCGTGCAGTTACGAAACTGCCTTATTTAACGTTATTGCTAATATTTATTGTAATGGTATTCATGTCATTGCCAGTAAGTCACTTGACCATAGATGCTTCTCCAGATTCGCTACTACTTGAGAATGATCCCGATCTAAAATTTTACCGAGCCATACATGATGAGTATGGGACGGATGTGTATATGATCGTAGCTGTTCGTCTTAACGGTTCTATCTTTGCTGCATCTTCAATCAAGAAAATTGAAGATATAACACAGCAATTTAGAAATATAGAGGACGTTTCTAATGTCACAAGTATTACTACAGTGCCATTGATATACCAATCTTTAGATGAAAAAGAAGAAGCAGAAATTGAGTTTCCCACATTAATGTCTAAAGATGTTGATATTAATAAAGCAGAAATTGAGTTTTTA
>CAYXVH010000010.1:0-3008 GCA_964468615.1 uncultured Thiotrichales bacterium
TATTCTAAACCATAAGCTTGAATGGCGTCTTCGTTATTATTGTTTCGGTATTGTGTTCGTAATATAAGGTTCCCTTTTCGAAATGGAATGCTTGCAGAAATGCTGCCTTGACTGTAATCACTCGACAGGAGTCTCAAATCAATGTCTTCATCAATGTTGTTTAGTTGGGATTCAACTTGACGATAATCCATATTAAGTGAAAATTTTTCAAATCGGAGTTGCCCAAGTGACTGTATTCCCCACTCCCCATCGGTACCAAGCATAACGCTATTTTGTAAGACATAGCCTGTTCCAAAATAAGCTAGACCGCCTTGTACTAAATCCGTGTCCTTAGAATGTAGAAGTTCCAGTGAAGCCCCAAGGTTGTTCTTGAGGCGATATGCAGTTCCTGCCCGTAGTAATTCGTAGTTAGAAATTTTTGGTAAAGTGCTACGCGTAGCATCATTTCCTAACAAGCCTATTTCAAAATAATGCAACGGTTGATCCATGGGGGGCAGGATTGATGTTTTGACAAAAAAGTATTGTTCTTCGGTTGTGCTGCCCGTTGAATCAGTGATGCGTAAGGTCATTGGATATGAGCCTGAAGGCAGTCGCAAAGTGTCTAATTGCTGATTACCCGCTGCATAAAATCCACCATCAATGAGTTTATTATCTTTGAATACTTCTATCTGGCTGCGTGAATTTAGAAATAAGAATATCTCAGTCGCTTGAGAATAATCCAAATCTGTTCGTGTTCGAGTCGACCCATATAAACGTGTTCCGAGCACATTCAAGTTATTTATAAACGTACTAAATTGGGTGCTTGATTTGTAATAACCTAACTCCTTAGCGATGCCAGCATTGTCATTTTGTAATGACAATGTGTCTATACTAAAGTCACGTGTATTTGAGTAGTCCCATTGCGCCTGCATTCTTGATTGTCCATAGGAAAGAATATGATTTATGCCAGTGGTATACGCAGTGTTTCCATCTTCACCACTAAAGCTGTTTGCAAAGGAGTTTACGCTAGAAAATTTAGGGTTTGTTACTTTAGGCAAAAACTTATTCGAAACGATACCCTGAGGCTGCAGTTGCAAACGGTTTATAAAAACATGCAGATGAAAACGACTTTCATCAAATATAACTGCAGCAATATTTGGTTCAATAATGCCGCACTCGCGTTGTAGCTCTGATAAGCATACTTCGCTCGCATGCGTATTTAGTGGTCCTGTTAGCGCTTGCGTGATTACATTGGGATCAATTAGATGGGGAATTAATGCAACTACTTCTTCTGGTGAAGTTAGTTCGACACTATTGGGAGAATAGGTTGCTAAAGCGTTTCCTACTTTTTCATTGCCATAATACACATCCACCTCGGTTGTTTGTGGGCGCACCAAATCTTCAAAACCAGGAGGAGGAGTGTCTTTTACTCGAATCGCCGGTTTGTCTTCGGCTGGTAGCTGTCCTGGAATTAATGTTACGCACAGAAAAAAAGCAGCTTGCACAAGCAAGCATACGTAGCCAACATAGCGTTGCAGTTTGCTCTGCATGTGCAATGTATTAAAGCTAAGGGTGGAGGGTTACTTGTAGGTTTTAACTGAGTTCTTAGTACCTATACTCATTTGGTAATCAACGGCTTTGTTATAGGGCAGTTCTACCAACCAGCTATTGCCAGGGTATAAACGCTTACCACCTAGACTTTCGCAATTTTCATCATCCGCAGATGAACCTTTTGGGCATTGTTTGCCTTCGCGCAGTAATACATTGGTATTGCCTTCATTCACAAAGGAAAGAGTTTTACCGTTGCGTTTGGCAACAAGGTTAGGTTCCGGTGAGGCTGGTTGCATCAATACCAGCACTTCATAGCCTACTAAAATTTTAATTCCAATTTGTTCGGTTTCAAGATCACCCACAACAGGTTTGAAGGTAACGCGGTACACGCGTTCTTTTTCACCAAGTGGTTTCAGTGAAACTAGACGGACTAGTTTGCGGCCACCTGGTGGTATTACTAATTTATTTGGGGTGACGAGTAGGCCGGACTCACGTGGATCATTAATAGGTTGGCGATTTTCGTTTTCAGTACCTGGTTCAACAACGATTGAAGGAGTGATTTCAATATATAAATTTTCTGATCCAGGATTTTCGACCTCAATATCCTTGCGTAGTGGCTTACCTGGTTCAAAATGTAGAATGGCTTCACTCAGCACCATGTTAGCTGAAACCTGTGATGCCGGAACAGCGAATAAAAAACACAGCACAGCAAAAAGAATTAGCGGTGTTCGAAACTTATGTGAAGGTGATTTTTTCAGTTGTATAGGCATGGGGGTGCAATCCTAGGTTGTATTGTACTCATTATTTATATAGCTAAGGATTAGAGTGCCTAATTGACTGAATTTCCAACAGAAATTGCTAAAACGACTGTTTTCATGGCTGGCCGGAATAAAGGTTTTAGCCACAATGTAGGGGCTATGTAGAAGTACATTTGGTCGCGATTTGTAGCGCTTTGGTCAGGGTATAAGCGCAAAAAATTGCTATCCACAATTATTCATTTTGAACGCATATTTTCGTCATCTTTAATGCTTAGTCTCTTGAGCAACAAATAATTACAAACGGAAGTTGCATGTTTATCGGGGTACTTTTTTCGCTCATATTATTAGCCGTGCTCGCAGGTCTCGGTTTAATCATCTTTTTATTAGTTCGCAAATTTTTACAGGTAAATCCAACGGATATGAGTAGTGTAAAAGACACCTGTCAAGGTGTGGTAAAAAATATGAACCAAAAATTAACTGTACGAGGGATCATTATTGGAATCATAGCGATTGTTATGTTAATCCCATTAGGCATGTTTGAGGGGGTTGTGCACGAAAGGAATGGGCTGTATCGAAATGTATTACAAGAAATTTCCAATACATGGGGAGGGCAGCAAACACTTCAGGCACCTATATTAGTAATTCCATTTATCATTGAGCATGTAAGTAAAGAGACTACGACGGATGAGTACGATAGGGAGAAAACTAAAACCAAAACTA
>CAYXVH010000011.1:0-4287 GCA_964468615.1 uncultured Thiotrichales bacterium
AGATATTTAACAAAATTTATAAAGTTTCAAATTGATTATTAAAAATGTAATTTAAGTTACATAAAGATATTTAACAAAATTTATAAAGTTTCAAATTGATTATTAAAAATGTAATTTAAGTTTCAACTTGGAAATTAAAAAAATACAAATATAGGTATTGCGTAGTTTAAAAAAAAGTATAGAATTTCATTCGTCATATGATTTAGCAATATCGCATCATGTGGGACGCAAAACCGCATCACGTTATCTCATACTCATAACAATATGTAATGGGTAGCTATTAAGTTTAATAATTAAAAGTTAGCTGTAGGTCATGGGTATAAATATTTACTCCATCTTGCACTTGAAAATTACTAAAAGTAACTTCGGCTACTAAAAATTGGACGACCATCGATACGGATAAAAAGTAACAACAAGCGATAAGTTGGCATATAAAACTAGTATTTAAAATGACTACGGCTTCCTACTGTAAATGTTTAAGGAGGTTGGAATATGGCAATAAAAAAAGTCGCATCAAAAAACAAAAAAGAGGATCCAAAGAAAAAAGCAGCAACTAAAAAGTCTGCTTCTCCTAAAGCTGTAGCAACAAAAAAAACTAAAGTTGCAACCACCCCGATTTCTACGGAAGCAAAGATTGCAAGACGTAAGATAGATGCGTTAAAGCGTGGTATACATCGGATTAGTGAAGAAGATACCACCCCGTTTTCAGTGTCAGTTGTCGGTATTGGTAAAGCTGGCGCAGATATCATCACACAAATCTTAAAAGATAAAGTAAGTGAAACAGGCGATAGTAGTGAAGAGGTATTTCATGCACTTGCGATTGATATTGGTGATCAAGACCTTAAACAAATAGATGATTTATTAGCAAAACTTCCTGAAGGTGTTGCTGATGTAGAAACCGTTTCAATAGAAGTGCCAGAACGAGACGATTTATTTAATAGTTTGCGCAGAATGCGTGAATTTTTGAAACTTGAGTATCCCCGTTATTACTGGAATCCAAATTACGAACCTTGGTTACCTTCAAAAATCTCATTACCTAAAGCAGGCGATCATTTTAAAAGGTCTGTAGCTAAGGCGCTATACGCAAGAAGTTATTACGAAGAGCCACGTTCAATGCGTAGTGTATTAAAACGCTTTTCTGAGAAAGTCGACAATTCACCGGGTCAGTCTGTTGTTGCAGTTGTGTATGGCTTAGGGGGAGGGACTGGTAGTGGCATTATGGTGGATATGGCGCGACATCTTTCTAACATTTGTTTTGGACGACGCATATTAGTGGTAGGTGTGGCCATTGCACCTTGCGAAGGGGATGATGAAGCACATAAAGGTAGTCATTTGTTTCCTGCAATAAATGAGTTGGATTGCATGGGTGACGAGGAAAAAAATAAAGGTGTGATTGCAGTATGGGGTGACCTATATCGCAATCCATTCACAAGCGGCGTCATTATTGTTCCGCAAAAACCGGTTTGGGATGCGACACAGGATCTTAATGCAACGCATGAGCGTGTAGATCGCGAAGTTTCTTCATTCTTAACTCGTAATAAAGGTGTAGATCTTTGGGAAACCTTGCGCATGTTGAACTGGGTAGGTGCTCCACCTACACAACATGCAGCGGCTCGCACTCCATACGGAAATAAATGGGCGCATGTTCTTGGGTTTGCAGATGTCGAAGATGGAATAACAGCAACAGACGATATGGCAAGTCGTATGGGTATTCGTGATAGCTACAAACCAGAATTTATAGAAGTACGAGCTGTGAATCCTGAAGATTCAAAAATAACAAAGATTGCAGGGACATTAAGCAAAGCATTCTCATCAACCGCAGATCCTGGGATCACCCCGTCTGCAGGCGACAACCCTGGTAGCGTGCAATTCATTCTGCCTTGCATCAGTAAATTAGATTTCGATTTATTCTTTGATTCTCGTGATGCCTATGACCCACAGACTTGGGAAGAAAAACTTACCGATCATGCATGGCTATTAGATTTGGGTGTACTGCTCTGTGAGCCTGCAATTCGATTTAATGGTATGGCAGGGGAATGCTTGTGGGGCTGTGCTTGTTGGGTAGTGGTGCCATACGATCAAATCCGTGGGCCAGACATTAAACAAGTTATTAAGACTGGCGGCGTAAAAGCGGCTACCGCGTAGTGACAGCAATTTATTAAAATATCTATGAAAAAAATAGAATGCAAAAACATTTAAACGCAGGAGCAAAACAAAATGTCACTTGATTGGGCGCAAGTTAAAAAGAGATATAAGAATGGAGTTGAAGTTCCAACCGTTGCAGGTGGTAAAACATTAACAGTAACCGGTTGTGATGACGAAGCCATCTATATTGAAAATCCGCTATGGAAGGCACAACTAAGTCGTACAAACTTGGAGAAGGGCGTTCAACTTATTGAAGAAGGGTTGATTGATAAAGATCCGGGTTTATTTGTTGAAGACTATCGAGTGTATGTAACGGATGAGCGTTCTACTTCTGCAGCACACATTCTCTATGACTTAGGTTTTCTTGATGAAGATACAGGGTTTACACCGAGATGTTAAAAACTTACTGACGGTGAAAAATTCTAAATAAATTTTAAAGTGTAAAAAGCAACTGTAATTAGAAAAATATTAGGAGGAATTAGTAATGGCACAAAATTCATTATATCACAGTGCAACGGGCGAACAGGCGCCGCATTGTATTCATGTAGTTGGTATCGGTAGGTCCGGCGCTGGTTATGTGGATGGAATGTTACGCACAGGAGAGGTGGAAGATATTCTTGAAGACCCACGCGCAACCATCGCAGCTTTAGTTGTTGATATTGGCGAAGACGATATGTTGCAAGCTAAAGACTATGCTGCAGGATTGAAACAGCGCATGAGAGAGCGTGGAATTCCAGAAGAGCGTTTCCAGTTTGAAATGGTAAGCTTGGAAATACCAGAGCGTGATGATCTATTTAACACCTTAAGAAGAATGCGCGAATTCTTAAAATTAGAGTATCCCAGATATTACTGGAATCCTAATTATGAACCGTGGTTACCTTCAAATTTTAAAATGCCACAAGTGGGCGATCATGTGCCGCGTGCATTTGCCAAAGCCCTTTACGCAAAAGCGTATTACGACGGCGATCGTCCAATGGAAAAGGCGCTGCAAAGATTTGTTGATCACATCGAAAAAGCGCAATTACCTTCCATTGTGTTGACATGTTTTAGTTTAAATGGTGGTACCGGTAGTGGCATCATAGTGGATCTTGCGCGTCATTTAGCTACCGTCAAGCTCGGCCGACGTATTCCAGTCATCGGGGTTGGGCAATTGCCTAATACTGGCGATGGAGAAGAAATTAATCCAGCACTCTTCCCTACGCTAAATGAAATTGATTGCATGCTTGATGATGACAAAAACGCAGGAGTGTGTGCAGTGTGGGGCGATCTCTACAAGAGCCCGTTCACTGGCGGCTTCATGGCGGTTAATACTGAGCACTCATTCCAACGCTTATCATCGTATACACAAAATGATGACAAGAATAAGAATATTGTTCCTGAAGTGCGTCACCGAATTGCCAATGAGGTTACCAATAAATTTGCCCAGGATGCTTTCATGCGCTTTGCGTACAAGGATGACGGCAAATTATTGTTCCGTGCATTAAGACCTGCTGGGTTTACGGGCGCACCACATGAAACAGTCAGCGGTAAATCGCGTAATTGGACGCTCTATAACTTATCTAAATTCACTCACCCAGGTGTGCAAGTGCTCCCAGGCGAGCCACTAAGTAAGTGGCATAAAGTGATGAAACAGTGGGTCGATCATATCGATGATTATTCTGGACTTAATAAAGATTTCAGAACCGATTACGCAGAAGTGCATATTCATGCGCCACGCGAAATAGGCTTCGATGAAATCGACGCTGAAGTTAAAGCTAAGCTTGAGTCGAACTTTTTAGTTCCAGGTGATGATTCAACCATTCAAATTACCAATCATGAGTTCTTTGATCATTTAACTTCGTATGCCGATATCATTTTGCCAGGTATGGCAAAAACAGATTTGGATATTTTCTGGAAAGCGCGCGATGCCTATGACAAGTACGATTGGGAAGGTAAATTATTACACCATTCATGGTTACTTGATTTAGGTGTGCTGATGTCAGAACCCGCGATTCGCTTCAATGGAATGGCAGGTGAGTGTTTGTGGGGTTGCGCCTGCTGGGTCGTAGTTCCTTACGATCAAATGCGTGGCGATGCACTGCCACCAGAAAATCGCACTTCGATTCTGGCTGAAGGTATCGACATGATGACTAAGACCGTCGT
>CAYXVH010000012.1:0-7789 GCA_964468615.1 uncultured Thiotrichales bacterium
TGATATGGCAAGAGAAATTTCTGATTTCCACTTGCGTATAGATAGAGTACCAAGTAATACGGTACTCGGTTCTCCTGAAGATATCCATCACTGGGTGACTGATAACTTAGAACAAATAGAATCAAATCTTACGGATAAGAAAAGATATTCTACTTTGAATAGTGTTAAAAGCTGGAGTAAAAACGAATATCATAAAAAGTATAATCAATTACAGCAGAGAAGAGAAAATAAATTTATTCGAGAATGCCATGGTGATATGCATCTTGATAATATGGTTTTAATTGAAGACAAAGTTACCATTTTTGATGGTATAGATTTCAATGAACATCTGCGGTGGATCGATGTTATTAGTGAAATTGCATTTGTAATTATGGATTTAAGTAATCGTGGACATCCCGAGTATGCAAGCCGGTTTTTAAACTTATATTTGCAGCATAGCGGTGATTATGAAGGTTTAAGTGTTTTAAAATATTATTTAGTTTATCGTGCAGTAGTTAGAGCGAAAGTAGCGTTATTACGAATTGCACAAAAATGTCTTTCAACTATTGAGCAAGAGACGACACAACAAGAATTTAACTCCTACTTTGCTCTAGCATCACAATATATTTCTTATAATAAAAATGCACTGATCATCACCCATGGGTTTTCAGGTTCAGGCAAATCTACATATACTGAAAAACTATTAGAGTCTTTGAGTGCAATACGTGTTCGCTCTGACGTTGAGCGTAAAAGACTATATGATTTTGAATCATCAGAACACACGCAGTCTAGTTTAAACAAAGACATCTATACTGCACAATCTTCTAAGCAGACATATGAGCGACTTGCAGATTTATCAAAGATAATTTTGACATCGGGTTTCACGGTTATTGTCGACGCTTGTTTTTTAAATCATGAAATACGTCAAAAGTTTTACAATCTTGCGAAAGAGCTAACAGTGCCTTTTATTATTTTAGATTTTCAAGCTTCTGAAGATGCTCTAAAACAACGCATCACATTAAGGAGGAAGAATAAACTTGAACCTTCCGAAGCAGACCTTGAAGTATTGCAATATCAACTCAAGAATCACCGTCCATTCAAGAAGCAAGAAAAGCCCTATGTACTGGTTACGGATACCGAAAAAGAAGTTCAGGTCAGTCAAATCGCTTCAGCTATCAAAAATCACATCGACAGCCTATCTATATGAAAATAAAGGATAAATTATTATTTAAAATATGGTTTCATGTTGATATTCATCAATATCTAAACACACAAACTTCATTAGTCTTACAGGCAATAACAAAAATAGGAACAAATACTTTTGACTGAACAAAGTATAGATGCTTATACACCAGCAAAAATGGCTGAGTTAGTTGAGTGTATAGGTGTAAAAAAAGCTGCTTTACCCGTAGTCCCTACTTTGATGCTAGGTCTGCTAGCGGGTGTATTCATTGCATTTGGAGCGATGTTTTATACCCTTGTGATTACAAATCAATATATGGGCTTAGGTTCTGCGCGATTATTAGGTGGAATCGCTTTTTCGTTAGGATTGATTTTGGTTGTAGTAGGGGGCGCAGAGTTATTTACCGGCAACAATCTTATTGTTATGGCATGGGCGGATAGAAAAGTTTCTACATTAAAGTTGTTAAGAAATTGGAGCCTTGTTTACTTTGCGAATCTATGTGGAGCTATTGGTGCGGCTGCATTAGTCTACTGGTCTGGTACGCTTTCGTTTGGTGATGGCGCAGTTGCAGAAACAGCATTAGATATCGCTATTGCTAAAATCAATATAGATCCCATGCAAGCATTTATAAGAGGAATATTGTGTAATGTATTAGTGTGTTTAGCTGTTTGGTTATGCTGTTCCGCACATGATGTGGCTGGAAAGATATTAGCAATTGTTTTTCCAATTTCAGCATTTGTTGCATTAGGTTTTGAGCACTCTGTTGCCAATATGTATTTTATTCCATTAGGTATGCTAATAAGCGGAGGAAGTATTAGTGTAGTGGACTTTTTAAATAATTTAGTGCCAGTTACTTTGGGTAATATAGTAGGTGGAGGAGTGTTTGTAGCCTTAGTGTATTGGGCTGTTTATCTAAGAAAATATGCTTAGTGGGGCTGAAAGGGATCGTAAAGTACGTGTTGTTCTTGTTCTTGAGGGTTCGGCCAATGTAGTCGTCCTGATCGCTAAATCTGTAGTTGGCGTTTATACAGGTTCAAGCGCTATTTTGAGTGATGCTTTACATTCATTAACTGATGTATTTAATAATGTATTCGCATATATAGCTCTTAGAATATCTGCTTCTCCGCCAGATAAAAATCACCCTTATGGCCATAGAAAATTTGAAACCTTAGCCGTTTTTGTTTTAGCAACACTTCTTAGTGTCATTGCAATAGAAATTGTGATTCGAGCTTTTGATCGTATTGGCAATCCAATATTACCTAGTCGGTGGGGGTTGATCGTTATGATTGGAGTATTGATTGTAAATATTGCCTTATCGAGTTGGGAAAATGTTCAGGCTAAACGTTTAAATTCGGATCTACTTAGAGCCGATGCGAAACATACTTTTAGTGATGTCCTTACTACAGTTGCTGTTATTGCGGGTTGGCAACTGGCTACACATGGTTATCCAATCTTTGATTTTATTCTTGCAGTATTTGTATCAGCATTAGTATTTTACCTCGCATATCAATTATTTCGTAAAAGCATACCGATATTAGTGGATGAAGCTGCAGTTGATCAAAGCAAAATCGTTGAAATGATAGAACAAATTGATGATGTAATTAAAATTGAGCGATTGCGTTCGCGTAATATTGGTCAGGAAACTTTTGCAGATGTAGTAGTGACCGTAAGACCTAATATGTCTACTGAAGAATCTCATAATGTCGCAGATCTTATCGAAGAAGAGTTGTATAAGAAATTTGGTATCGATGATGTAGTGGTACATGTAGAGCCGATGCGTGTTTAACTTAATGTTTCAGATGCATGTGTGAACTTTTCGCGATATCCAGCAATCATCCTACAAATGTAACATTCTCGCTTGCTGAGTTTTCAAAACATGGTGGGTTAACTGGGCCTCACAAAGATGGATGGGGTATAGCATTTTATGCGGATAAAGATGCGCAAATTATTAAAGAGGCAAATAGTGCAAGCAATAGCGAATGCTTAAAATATGTTAGAAACCATCATATTGAAAGCAAATATGTAATTTCACATATTCGTAGAGCGACTCAGGGTGAAGTTATGTTGGAAAATACTCAACCTTTTTGTCGTGAACTTGGTGGGCGAATGCACGTATTTGCTCATAATGGAGATTTGCATGGCATTACCGCAGATAAAAATTTAAAGCACTCAATAGCTCACCCTATGGGTAATACGGATTCAGAATATGCTTTTTGCAGTTTAATGAATTTACTAGCTGAGTTATGGAATGCTAATGAAGTACCAAGTGTTGAAGAAAGAATAAATCTTGTAGCTTATTTTTCTAGTTTAATACGACCCTATGGGCCGGCAAATTTCATTTATTCTGACAGTGAGTTGTTGTTCGCACACGGTCATAAACGTACACATAACGATGAAAAAGAATTTCGCCCACCTGGGTTACATATTTTATCTAGAACATGTTCAATAGAGATTGAAAACAAGCAAGATATTGTCGGCTTGGATATACAATCCACACAAACTGAGCAAAATGTAATTCTTGTAGCGAGTGTTCCATTATCAACGGAAAGCTGGGAACCTCTTGATGAGGGGGAATTAGTGGCGCTGAAAGATGGTGCTATTATTAAGTCAGTTAAACATGTCTCATGAGGCGTCTAGTCGAGATACTAACACCAGATTATCGCTAGGCACGCTTCCTGCTAATAATAAAAAGTTTTTAAATGGCCCATGTTGCCCATGGCTTCCATTTTAGGACCTTTAAATTTTAATCTACGCAGCATCATGGCTTTCATAAGGCCATATTTTCCTGCACCCATTTTCATCCAACGCTGAGTCGTTGCATGTATAATATAATCCGTTCTCTTGTCTATAGTTTTATAAACGACTTTTCCGCCATAAATGCATTCAGCTTTTCTTTCTGCTTCACTAATTTTCAATTCAGTACGTTTGCTCTTTGTGCACTCTGTTCTATATAAGATGATAACTTTGTAACCTCGATCTAAATTATTTTTCACCCACTCAGATTCATAAAGCTTACCTGTAAGAGTTGGATCTTCATTCCATGCTGTGCATGCTTGTTCTGCCTAGTCGGCAGACATAAGCACGGGTTCGGCTTTAGGCATTGTAGAAAATATAATGAAGAAAATTGGTACAGTGAAGAATGTATTACTATTCATTACTAACTACATTATTTCTTGTTTCTATCCGAGTTGTTAGGCCAAGTTTGTTAGCCTTTTTTATCCGACAAACAAATTTACCTTCATTTTCTTTAGACTCTAAAAGTTCGTCTCCTGTCTGGCTGCAAAATGATGCAAAGTCTTTTACAGAACCCTAGCAATCACTTTTACTTTTTGGCCTAAGTCCATTTGTTTTAGTTGCTTCCTAAGTTTTAAGACTGGTAATGGGCAATTTAGTCCGCTTGTATCCAGCTCAAATGCATTCTCTTCCATAACTTAAATTTCAAAAATTTAAAATTCTTTAGACCAGCCGGCCCCAATCTCAAATTGATTCATCTTCAACCGAATTTCCTGCGTAGGGTCAAATGCATTGGCGCCTTTAACTGAGTTATGTAAGGCATGCATGGCTTCAAGGCTAAATTCACCCATCTGTGTCTCAATTGTTGCACCGATGGTGACATGGTCTTCGATCACGCCAGGGGCAAGAATATTAAACAACACTTGGTCACTACTGATCGGATTATCAGAATGACTGTAGCCAAAGCGCATGGTGACATCAGGATATGTTTGCCATTGTAAGCCTACTTTAATGACATCAATATTATCCCACCCGAAGCCGCCACCATTGTCTCCACCAAGACAGTTTTCTACATTAGTTGGGGAACATGCAAATAAGTTTTGGATATCGTTACTTACTGCATCGACATCTTCATACCAAATTTTTTGATAGTCCGCGACCAAAGTTAGTTTTTCTGTTAAATCAACGGCAAAGCCGGCCCATAAGGTTGGCGGGATATCAAAGTCTCCGTCTTCTGCAAAAAGATCAGCATAATCATCAAATTCACCCATATACATTTTAGAACGATAAGAAATTCCAAAATCCACCGTGCCAATTACATCTCTTGCTAAAGCTCCGACTTGCACGCCACCACCATAAGAATAGTCTTGTCCATTTTTCGTTAGATCTAAGTTATTCGGTGAAGTAGGCATCATTGTTGCCGCTAAATTCTCGTTAAAGGTTTTCGTGAACCCAGCAAATGCTCCTAGTCCATTGGCGCGAAAGCCTTGCACCGCAAATATCGGGCTTATTCCTACTGATAAATTCTCAGAGAATTTATGTGCATAGGAAAAATTGAAAAAGATTTGAAATAAATCTACCCCTGCAGTACCAGCACCAAACGTACCAGGAAAAGTAACTCCTGCTCCTCCCATACCCATAGGGTCAAATGAAGCAGATCCACTACTACCACTATAAGTGGTATTTAGACCACCATTTCCATACACGGATAACCCGATTGCATCATTATTACTAAGCATATAGTTAATACCAAAGCTTGGGATTAAAAAGCTTTCATCGCCACTTTTTACCGATGCTGGGCCAATTGTAAATGCACCACCATTTCCGTTTGCAAGACTTGACCCAGCAGAATAATGTCGATCGGGCTTAAATAACACTGCACCTATGTCAAAACGATTTCCGACAAAAGCCATACCAGCTGGGTTGGTAGCGCCCGCCAACGCGTCTTGTGGAAAGGCAACACCCGCACCAGCTAGTGATTTACTTATTAACCCATGACCATGTGAAAAATAACCATTAGTAGCATTGGCTAACATTGGCACTAAGAAAAGTATCAGTACCAAAAATAATTTCCTATTAACCATTTCTCTCTCCCTTAATTTATATTGATAATTAGCTTAATCTCGACAAATTGGCCCTCAAATAAATACACAATTTAGTATTAAGTGAAACCTTGCAGCTTCATTTATGCGTGCTTAAGCACATGCTATTGTAAAAGATGTTTGCCTATTGTAAAAGATGTTTGCAATTACTGATGTATATCAACATATAGAAAGTTCTTTCTGGTTTAGACTTTCTACATATGGCTAGAGCCAAATTTTTCAAAACCCTTAAAATTATTATTAAAGGATAATTAATATGGAGTCCAAAACAGTTGATGTTATGTTGCATATAGATGAAGAATTGTCCCATGGGAATCTTGAGGATCTTCGTGATGTATTGTTACATGAAAATGGTGTTATTTCTGCTTCTTTTCATGACGAAAAGCCACATTTAATGATTATTATATATGATCCAGATGTAATACCTTCTGTAACATTTGTTAACATAGCAAAAGAACATAATATTCATGCTGAATTAGTTGGGCTGTAACTGTAGAGTTATATCAAGCATAAAAAGCTAGCTACATATTAATTCTTATTGATCAATAGTATGTATTTAAGGAGATATCAGTGAGGATCATAAAGAGCTTATTATTTACATTGATTATTGCGTTATTTAGTAGTTTGGCATATGCGGTGCAAGTGCCTGATGTATTAGTTGAAACACAGTGGTTGACAGATAATTTATCTCAAGTAGTCGTGCTTGACGTTCGTGGTGATCTACGAAGTTTCACCTCCGATCCTGAGTTCATCAAAGATAAAAAAACTGGCAAGCAACGCATAGTTAAAATTGGAGGTCATATTCCAGGTGCGAGTCTGGTCAACTTCAAAGAAGTGCGCGCAGATCATAAAATAGGCGAAAAGATCTTTAAAAATATGCTGCCTGAAAAGATTGCATTCGAGAAGCTTTTGCAAAATGCTGGGGTAAATAAAAACAGCACTATTGTTATCACTAGCAAAGGTGCTAGTGGTAGTGACGTTCTAATGGCGACACGTCTGTATTGGCAATTAAAGTATTACGGGCATGATAGTCTCGCCATTCTTAATGGCGGGATGGCACAATGGTTATTAGATAATCGAAAAATCAGCACAACTTCTAAACCTCCTAGTCAAGGTGACTGGATTGCATCTGCTGAGCGTGATGAGTTATTAGCAACCAGTGAAGAAGTTTTCGAAGCATCATCGCAGACCAAATCTGATCAATTAATTGATGTTCGACCAATAGGACAATATTTAGGAACACATAAAAGCTCCTCTGTTAGCGCTTTTGGACATATCTCTGCTGCTCGAAACTTTCCGACTGAATTACTTTTCTCGAATGGAATGCCTGCCAAATTAACTTCCAAACAACAGGCAATGCAATTAGTAGATGCATTAAACATCAAGTCAGAAGAAAATAAGATAGTATATTGCAATACGGGAAAAATGGCTTCAGGTGGATGGTTCTTTTTTAGTGAAGTGCTTGGCTATAAAAACACTCAACTTTATGATGGATCTATGCATCAATGGACACATGAAGGGCGGCCGAATGTAACTATGGTGATGGAGTAAAAACTTTACCTTTAAGATATATTTGAGATAGCTGTTTATCTAATTTTGACTTTATAATATTCCATACACTCTTCTTCATAACCGCGCACTACTCGTTTACCTTTTAGAGATCCACGGGTTTCAGTTACTATCGTTCTATTAAATTCATGATGTGCATCATCATATGCATGCACAATTACCCAATCTGATAGTTTATGTAATCGGTGAGCGCGCTCTGTATTTGAATACATAATTCTGAATT
>CAYXVH010000013.1:0-12330 GCA_964468615.1 uncultured Thiotrichales bacterium
GTCGATAGTGAGACCAATGCGCATTTGATGCTGCGAAAGTTACAATCTAAGTTTGAGAATTATAAAGATTTAAGCTTTAAGATTGTTTCCGGAAAAAATATTGGGGCGCTAGTAAAAGATTTAGAAGAAAAAGATATAGAAAATAAAGACGTAACATCTTTATCCAAATCAAATAAGTCTTAAAACAATATTATATAGTTTGAATGTGCAAACTTGTTTTGTATATAGAGTTTTTTATTAATTTATCTAAAGAAAGAAACGAGAGAGAAAAAAATGGAAAAGCCATACATCCTTCATATGTTCACACCTGCAAAAAATTTAAGTCCTTTTGACGTTAATATGGCATTGGATGCAGGGTGGGATAATGCTGTTGGTTATACAGATGTAGAAAAAGACGATGTACAAGCATTAACCCAGGATGCGATATTTTCACGTAGTCCATCTGGTCTAAAACGCACGGGAATATTTTTAGGCGGTAGAGATATGCATATGGCTATGGACATGATGGAAATTGTGCAAGAATCTATGGTGCCTCCCTTCCAGGCCTCATGCTTTGCTGATCCTAGTGGAGCGTTTACAACCGCTGCTGGGATGGTTGCAACTGTAGAGCAAGCGTTAAAAGACAAACATGATACTGACCTGAATGGAAAGTGTGTAATTGTTATGGGTGGTACAGGGCCAGTAGGTTCTACTGCTGCGGTATTAGCTGCAAGAGCAGGCGCTTCGAGCGTTAAAATATTAGGTCGGAAAAAAGATAAGTCGCAACGTGTTGCAGCGCTTTGTAATAGTGAATATGGCGCTGATCTGTCTGGTATTGAAGGCGAAGCTAACGATATGATAGACGGTATAGTCGGCAAAGCAGATGTGATATTGGCTTGTGCAGCTGCAGGCATTCAAGTAATCACTGAAGAGCATATTAAGAATGCGGCAACAAACTTAAAAGTTGCAGCGGATGTAAACGCAGTACCTCCCTCAGGAATTTACGGTCTTGATGTAATGGGTGCATGTGAACCAATTGAAGGTTCTAAAAATGCATTTGGAATTGGTGCATTGGCTATTGGAAACGTGAAGTATCAAACTCAACACAGACTACTGCAAGAAATGCATGATAGAGATGAGCCAATTTTTCTTCACTTTGAGCGAGCCTTTGAAGTCGCTAGAGAGATTGTGCAGGGAAAATAGTAAACAGATAATTAACAAAGGCTAGGCTTTTACCTTGCCTAATTATCTAGTGATAGCGACTTCAGGTCGTGCGATTGCGCAGGGCTTAAAGTCCCTGGGATATTCAGTAGCAGTTGTAGATGGGTTTGCAGATTGTGATACTTCTGCGGCAGCTACTGAAATCCAGAAAGTAAAGCGATCTCATTTTGGACTTGATCATGATGAGGTTTTGCAAGCCGTTGATGCATTGCAATCCAAAACATCATTCGATGGCTTGTTTTTTGATGCTGCGATGGAATCCAACCCAAGCTTGTTGGATGAAATTAACATCAGTCCAGTGTTTGGAAATTCTAGTCAAGTGCTAAGTGCATGTAAAAATCCAAAAGTATTTTTTTCAATACTAGAGCAGCATTCAATTCCATATCCTGACGTACGATTTGAGTTTGAAGCTAGTATAATTTCGAATAACGCATGGTTAATTAAAGATGCGCAGAGTGCAGGTGGTGTAGGTGTATCTCCTGCTAATGTCGAGATAGATTCTTGTAGAAATATATATTTCCAGAAAAAAATAGACGGCCTAAATTTTTCACTCACTTTCCTAGCTAATGGAAAAGCAATGTTGGAATTGGGGTTTAATACTTTATGGAGCGAAAAGCTAGGCGATTGCGTGCCTTATGCATATGCTGGCGCCATTAATCAGGTAAAGCTGGATAAGGGAATTAAAGATACTGCTTTGCAATACGCAAAAGCTCTTACTAAAGCATGTGGGTTAGTGGGATTGAATAGTATTGATTTTATTTGCGCAGACAATTCAGTCTATGTATTAGAAATCAATCCTCGAATTCCTGCAACGTATGAATTGTATGAAACTAAATATGGTGAATTAATGAAGCAACATATAGAAGTTTGTAAAAATAAAATATTGCCTACTACTAAAAGACAACCATTGTTGCGTGCTCATGCGATTGTATATGCACCTACAGATGTTAATGTTTCAGAAAGTATGTCATGGCCGCTATGGACAGCGGATCGACCGCACGCTCTAGAAGTGGTTAAACAAAATGAACCTGTATGTAGTATTTATGCTGGCGGTCAAAATAGTGCTCAAGTATATGAGATGATAAAAATTCGTAAACAATCTATTCTTACGAAACTGGCTCTGTAAGTAAATAATTTAAATAAATTATTAAATAACCATTTTCATTATAAATAATCTAAATTAAGAAGGAAGAAGTCGATGATCAGTGTTAATGAATTAGCCAAACCATTGGTGCAAGAACTCACAACTAAAAGTGAAGCATTACGAGTAAATGTTGGAAATTTCTCTAATGGGGCTACCTATATCGATGCTGGGATAGAATGTGTCGGTGGATTAGAAGCCGGAAGGATTATTGGTGAAATTTGTATGGGTGGTTTAGGTAAGGTGAATTTATACCATGCTTCTGCAATAGATGATTGGCCACTTACTTTGCACGTTCATTCATCGCATCCAGTTTTAGCGTGTTTGGCTAGCCAATATGCTGGGTGGAGTTTGTCGCATGAAAAATTTCATGCTCTAGGTTCTGGTCCTGGCCGCGCAATCGCTTTGAAAGAACCTTTATTTGAAGAACTTGCTTATAAAGATCAATGTGACAGCGCAGTTTTTGTACTTGAGGTAGATAAATTGCCACCCATAGAGGTTATCGATAAGGTTGCAGAAGCCTGTAAGTTAGATCCAACGGCATTAACCTTCATCTTAACGCCAACCAGTTCAATTGCCGGTAATATGCAAGTTGTTGCTCGTGTGCTTGAAGTGGCCATGCATAAAACCCATGAACTGCATTTTCCGTTAGACCATGTTTTGGATGGTTCAGCTAGTGCACCGCTATCGCCACCCATTTCAGACTTTGTAAAAGCCATGGGCCGTACCAACGACGCCATACTATTTGCAGGCAGAGTGCAGTTATTTGTAAAAGGTGATGATGCAACGGCAGAAAAACTAGCAAAAGAACTACCTTCAAGTTCGTCACGAGATTACGGTAAACCATTTGCACAAATCTTTAAGGACTATGAGTATGACTTTTTTAAAGTCGATCCGATGCTATTTAGTCCTGCGTCAGTGATGGTTACTGCAGTTGAAAGTGGAAACACCTTTAGAGGTGGAAAGCTTGATCCAACCTTATTAAATAAATCTTTTTCATAGTAGAACTTTTGTGTCAAAACACATTGCACTTGTAACCGATGACCCAGGTTGGCACGGAAGAGAATTGCATGATGCCTTTGCAAGAAAAGGATATAAGTGTACAAATGTTTCGTTAACGGACTGTTATATTAATGTTGGCGGTCATGACCAAAATAAAAACGGTAGTAGTTTATTTATACCGGGTTTTGAAGGTGCATTGCCAGATGGGGTATTTGTGCGTGGAGTGCAGGGTGGAACGTTAGAAGAAGTTGTCTTCTATCTTGATGTGTTGCATGCCTTACACGAATTAAAAATACTTGTTTACAACAGTGCGCGCGCTATTGAACGTAGTGTTGATAAAGGTATGACAAGTTTTCTGTTAGATCAAGCTGGAATACATACGCCACCTACGTGGGTTGGGAATGATGTGCATCAAGCTTATTCATTTATTCGACGTGAATTGGCGATGGGTAATAAAGTAGTCGCAAAACCACTTTTTGGGTCACAAGGTAAAGATTTGCAGCTTATTAGTAAGCCTGAAGATATTACAAACTTTAAGGTCTATAACAAAATCTATTACTTGCAGCGCTTCATTCAAACAGGCAATGAAAGTGCATTTGATTGGAGAATATTCGTTATCGGTGATCAGGTGATTGCCTCCATGAGAAGAGAAGGTATGGATTGGATAAGTAATGTTGCTAATGGTGGCAAGTGCTACTCAGCCGTTATAAATGACCAGTTTGCAGAAATAGCTAAAGAAGCCGTGCGTGCCGTCGATATGCACTTTGCTGGAGTTGATGTTATGCAAGATCTGGATGGAAAGTTGTGGGTCACCGAGGTGAATAGCATTCCTGCCTGGAAAGGGTTGGAAAGCGTAAATAACCTAGTGGTAGCGGACAGACTTGCTGAAGATTTCGTTAACTGTATGCAAACACAGGCTGACATAACTGTCGCTAGTTAATTAATCTAACATTTGTATTAGTACTAGTAGGGCCTTATGAGTTTATTTGAAATTATTTCACTACTATTGTGCTTAGCTGCAGTATTTTCGTACATAAACTATAAATATATAAAATTGCCAACAACGATTGGCATCATGTTATTGAGCTTATCTTTCTCACTTGTATTGCTTATATTTGGTGAGTTTGGATTTTCTCTAGACGAACAAGCAGAAAAGTTAGTTAAAAGCATAGATTTCAATGAAGCCTTGCTGCATGGCATGTTAAGTTTTTTACTTTTTGCAGGTGCATTACATGTAAATATTAATGACTTGCGTGAGCAGAAATGGGTGATTGGAACCTTTGCTACTGTTGGTGTAATTAGCTCTACGTTCATTATTGGCACGGTTATGTACTACATTTTGCAATGGTTGGGTATTCCGGTTGCATATATGTATTGCTTGGTATTCGGGTCATTAATTTCACCTACGGATCCTATTGCGGTAATGGGTATTTTAAAATTAGTCGGTGCGCCAAAAACCTTAGAAACTAAAATCGCTGGTGAATCATTGTTTAATGATGGGGTAGGTGTTGTGGTTTTTCTTGTGTTGTTAGGTATTGCTGCAGGCGGTGATGAAATGACCGCAACGCACGTTATCAAATTATTTTCTATAGAAGCTATTGGTGGAGTCTTTTTTGGGCTCGGTCTTGGCTTTTTAGGATTCTTTATGTTGCGTGGCGTGGATAACTACCAGGTTGAAGCTTTAATTACTTTGGCGCTTGTTTCTGGCGGTTATGCGTTTGCTGAATCTATCCATGTCTCTGCACCTATCGCTATTGTAGTCGCAGGACTATTTATAGGTAACCAGGGTAGAACGTTAGCCATGTCAGATAATACCCGTGAGCGTCTAGATGATTTTTGGGAGCTCATAGATGAGATTCTCAATGCGATATTATTCTTATTAATTGGGGTGGAGTTATTAATCCTAACCTTTACTAATCAATTTATGATTGCTGGCTTGATAGCAATTCCAGTCGTGTTACTTGCTCGATTTGTATGTGTGGGTATACCGATCAAGATAATGAGTAAGTTCAGAACTTTTTCTCCCTATGCAACTACCATTCTTACCTGGGGTGGTTTGCGCGGAGGAATTTCAGTTGCCTTAGCGATTTCAATACCAGCTGGGCCAGCACGAGAGCCTCTACTTGTGATTACATACTTCGTAGTTGTATTCTCAATTCTCGTGCAAGGGCTTACTATTAAACATGTTATAACTTTTTCGAAAAAGTAATTGCGGTTAGTGTGCTTCCTCAAGCACACTGTATATATTCTAGAATATATTTCTAGTACACCTAGGAATTTCATCCGGATTTATAAAACAGCAAAATGAATGGCCATAATGAATTACGAGCAGAGCTAACTCGTCTTTATCTGCATGTATGCCAATTAGATGTCCAATCCCTCAAGCCGGGTAATATAAGTGTCTACTCAGGCGCGAAAGATCTCAGTGTTGATGATTTTTTGAACAGTGCCAAAGCAAGTGTAGAACCGATTACCGATCCCAATTCAAGTTTAGGGTTTCGTATCTTGAATGCCGCTTCAGCTACTCATGATGCGGTAAGCACCAATACCAATCTCGGAATGATTCTTTTAATGGCGCCGCTAGTTCAAGCGGCCTATGCTCAACAGGCTGGAGGCAGTATACAGCTGGCTTTGGTAAATATACTGCAGCAAACATCGATCGAAGATGCACAGCTTGTGTATCAGGCGATACGCTTAGCGAAACCTGGTGGAATGGGTGATCAAGATGATCAAGATATTTCTGAAGAACCTAACGTAACTCTTTTAAATACAATGAAAATTGCATCTACCTGGGATCAGATTGCTGCTCAATATTCAAACAATTTTCAGGATATTTTTAACTTCGGTGTGCCTCGTTACCAGAACTTGATGGAAAAATGGAATGATGAAAAATGGGCCACCACAGGGTTGTTTATGTCTTATTTAGCGCAATACCCAGATAGTTTAATTGAACGGAAATTTGGGCTGTTAAAAGCTAGGGAAATTAGTGATATGATCTCGGATCTTGAGATGGAGCTCTGCCGTTCGGACTCACCGGGTAGGTACGAGGCACAATTATTAGAAATTGATCGCCAACTCAAGCGTAACCTAATCAACCCGGGAACCTCAGCGGATCTCACTGCGGCTAGCATTTTTGCAGCTGGCCTAATCTAATGAATAGGGCAGTTGTGAGATAGCAGTAGGTCTTCAGACTTTGTCTGCGGCGGTTTTCCAAGGGAGATTATATGGGCCAATCAAATGATAGGTCTGTAATTTGTCGACAAATAGAAATATAACAGGAGAATATAATAATGGCATTAATCAATAGAGTTATGACTGGAGAGTCACTTGTTAATGATAACGACCCTTCAGGCACTATGGCTGAAATCGCGCACATCGATTTATTAATCGGTCCACGTGGTTCTGCTGTAGAAACTGCTTTTTGTAATGGCTTGGTAAACAACAAAGACGGCTTCTCAACTTTATTAGCTGTTGTTGCACCAAACCTACCTTGTAAGCCAAACACTATGATGTTCAATAAAGTGACCATCAAAGGTGGCGAGCAAGCAGTACAAATGTTTGGCCCAGCTCAAGCAGCTGTAGCTAAAGCAGTAGCAGATAGCGTTGAAGACGGCACTATCCCTGCAGACGAAGCTGATGATGTTTTCGTTTGTGTTGGTGTTTTCATTCACTGGGAAGCTAAGAGCAACGAAGCTATCTATGAAAACAACTACAAAGCTGTAAAAGAATCATTAGAGCGCGCCGTTAAGGACGAGCCTAAGGCTGCTACAGTTGTTGCACAAAAAGACAGCGCGGAGCACCCATTCAAGGGCTTCTAGGCTACTTTTTAGAGCAAATAATAGAAATGCCCCGATTTTCATCGGGGCATTTTTTTTGTCTATAGGTTTTTTCTTAACCAGTAAAATTTCTTATATAATGAGCCTCAGATAGGTTCACTAGATAGATTCACTAGGCAGATTCAGTGGTATTTGTATGCAATGTAATGAATGTAATAAAGAGCTTGGCAATCAAATAGACAATGAGCATTTGTATGCTTGCTGTGGGTTAACCTTGCAAGAGTATGCATTACGTCATCATCTACCTCTAGACCTTCTACTTAATGCTGATCAGGTAAATCAGCAAGATGATGTTGCAAGCTATATAAAGCCAACTAAATTATTCAAGCAACAGGTGCAGGATGTGCTAGCTGGTTTGTATATGGCAGATGCGATTCAACAACACGGTGAATTTATATGCATTACGCTCGGCGTTCGCAGGTTAGAGCAATTGCTCTGGTACCAGAAAGTGCTTCAAGCAGTAGGTTTTCAGTTCAAACAAGAATACTTTTACGAAAATGATAGTCATCGAGTAGTAGCAAAGAACTTTTTAAAAGTACCGAGCGTATTTTTGCCACCAAGAATTGTTAACAGCTCGGGGGATTCATTTTTACAGCAAATTGCAGTGTTAATTGCGCATGTCGGTGAGCTACATGCAGGTTACCTGTTTGTTGATTTTCCGAAAATAGAAGATGCGCAACGAGTGGAAGTTGAACTGGCGAAAAAATATCAGATTCGGCTAAAATCTCTTGCTGCATCTGAATATGCAGAAGGTCAATTAATGAGGTGTGAAACATTAGAAGACACCACGCGGTTAATTAGTCTTTTATCTGAATACTTGCAAGAAATTCCAAATGCATGTGAACGATTCTTTGAGCAACATGAAAAGGCCACGGTGGTTAAAGAGCTGGTTTTTGATTCTGCGCATTTTATTACAGATCACCCAGATAAATGTGAAAATCTTCATGGCGGGAGATATGCAATGAACGTTAAGGTCAAAGATCATATTGACCCATTAACTGGATTTGTTCTCGACTATGGTTATTTGAAGCGTATCGCAAAAGAAAAAATTGTTAATGAGTTAGATCACCATAATCTAAATTACGTGGCTGCAGAGCTATCTTGGCGTTCAAGTACTGAACTGCTGAATATTTTCATTTGGGAAAAGTTAATTGAATATCTTCCGGGTTTAACTGAATTGCAAATATATGAAACCAGTCAGTCACATTGTACTTATGTGGGGCCGAGCTTGGATGAGATGCAAAAGAAAGGGCAAAGCGCTTTGTTAAGATACTTTGTTTCAGAAGATTTAGGTAAATCTCAATTGCGTAATGTTTTAAGTCAAAGTTCTCAGCGGAGGCTTAAGGTTATTGGTTAAGTAAGTGGATATCGTCACCAGTTATATTTTGGTTATGTAAAGCGGTTGAAACAAGCGTGCCAGCGAATCTAAGTGACTTTAGTTGTTTTATGTCGCTTAAATTTCGTATACCTCCACCATAATAAGTATTAAAACTATTGGTTATTTCGTAATGATTAAGTTCGGTTGGAAATTGATAACCACGTTTAGCGCCAACACTATTAAGATTTAACACAATCACATCATCTGGCCATTGTTGTTTGTGCTCTAAAAGCTCTTGTGGCCCAAGTAGTGTATTGGCTTTGTAGTCTAGAGATAAAAGAAAGTTATGTTGAGGATATTGCTCTAGCAGTGATGAAAAAGTAGCTACAGAAGGTAGTGACTCTGAGGAAAGAATTAAACGTAAATTTTGAAAATTAGTTTTTTGTAAATAATACTCTATCAATGAAGAGCCAGTATCCAGCCAAACTTCTAATTCTGGGTGTTTATTGCAGATAGATTCAACAATTTTTAGATGAGCATTTTGCTGCTCTAATGCGTCTAAATCCGCAATATATATTGATTTGAAATTAAATACTTTTTGAAAACCAATTATGACATCTAATGGATCAGCAGAAGAGCAAAGCTTAGATTCAATGGCCCGATATTCTTTTCTATTGCCTTCAATTGCATGAACAACAATACCTTTGCAAAGATCTATAACAGGGATGACTAGCATTTCAAATAATATGAATATATTGATTTTCGAGTATATCACTGGTGGAGGCTTGGTAGGCGCGACGTTGCCAGCTTCGTTAGTGAATGAAGGTGAATTAATGCTGAATGCTGTAGCTGAAGATTTTGCAGAATTGGCTGATGTGCAAGTTGGTGTTATGCGTGATTATCGATTGCAGCGTAATCGTTACGTTGATGATGAGCATATAGTGAGTGCAGAGCATAGTTATATTGAGGTGATCGATGCTTTATCCACACATATTGATGCTTTACTGATAATTGCGCCAGAAAGTGGAAATATTCTATCTAGTTTGTGTGAGACATATTCAAATCGAGAGTTTATATTGCTTAATAGCGCAGCCGAAAACACTGCATTGGTGAGCAATAAACTAGATACCTTCGAATATTTGCAGAGCTATGGTGTTTCTCAAATTCCAACGTACGAAATAGAAAATATAAAATCTGTTGAAGCGGATAGAGTTATCATTAAGCCCAAAGATGGAGTTGGTTGTGAAAACATCCGGTTATTAACAACTACGCGACATCTAAGTGATGTGATAAACCTGGGCGAGATGAAGAACTATATAGTTCAGCCCTACATTCAAGCACAAAGTGCTAGTCTAAGTTTGTTGTGTTGGCAGGGTGAATGTCGAGTATTAAGTGCCAACATACAAAAGCTTGTCGAGACAGACGACAGTTTGGAATTAAAAGAATGTGTTGTTAATGCACTTGAGCGAAATAATTTTATCGAATTTAGTAATAAATTAATAAAATCTTTGCCTGGTTTAAAAGGTTATATTGGAGTGGATATTTTAATTACCAATAATGAAGTGTTATTGGTTGAAATTAATCCAAGATTAACCACCTCTTATGTGGGTTTGAAGTCAGCATTAGGCGCAAACCCTGCTGATTGGTTGCTTCAGACCTTTACTAAGCAGAAGTTGCCAGAAATCATTGCCACTATAGACATTAGCGTTACCGTTGAGATCGGGACAGAACGTGCAGCCTAATATAATAGGATGGGATATTGGGGGTGCACACGTAAAAGTTGCTATCGCTAATAAGCAAATTATCTCTCAAGTTCAACAACTGGTTTGTCCTCTTTGGAAGGGGGTTGATGAATTAAGTGCCTGCGTAGATGCAGTGCAACAAAATGCAAATCTTGAACAGTATGTACATGCGATAACTATGACGGGTGAGTTAGTAGATCATTTTGTCGATCGTGAGCAAGGTGTGCTTTCGATAATTGCTGAAATGTCTAATAAACTAGGCGCATCTAAAGTGCAATACTATGCAGGTAATGATGGGTTTGTGGATACTCATCAAGCGACTGCTGAATACAGTAAAATTGCTTCTGCAAACTGGTTAGCAAGTGCACATTATGCTGCGGCTAACATTAAGGATGCTTTGTTTATAGATATTGGCAGCACTACAACTGATATTGTCGAAGTGCGTGATCATAAAGCGGTTTATGCAGGATACACTGATGAACAAAGACTGATTGCAAGAGAGTTGGTGTACTGTGGTGTAGTTAGAACCCCTATATTTGCTATCAGCAAATCTGTTCTAGTTAAAGAGCAACAAATCCCCGTCATAAATGAGTATTTTGCAAATACTGCAGATGTATATCGTCTAACCGGTGAGTTATCCGCTCACGCAGATCTATGTGATACGCTCGATGGTCGTGCTAAAGATATATTAAGTAGTGCAGCCCGCCTTGCAAGAATGTTTGCTAATGATGCAAAGGAAGAGGAGTTGGAAGTATGGCGTAAGGTGGCAAAACAAGTTCGTGTCGCTCAAGTCCAAATAATCAAGGATGCCTGTCGGCATCAATTCATGAAAAAAAACGTGTCACTAGCAACGCCAATCGTAGGTGCAGGTGTAGGGCGTTTCTTAGTAAGAGATCTGGCACAGCAATTGGGTAGAGAATATATTGATTTTGAAAAATTCTTTGATCTTAGTGCGTTAAATAGTGAGTTTGGGGTGGGCGATTGTGCACCCGCTGCATCGGTGGCGTGCTTAGCCTATACAAGTCCTGCTTTTTTAGGTGATCATTAATGAGTACGTTCTTAATTGCAGATATACCGTATTCACCTGATAGCAGCATATTGTTTGATAAATTTGCTGAAGAACCTTGGTCAGTATTTTTGGATAGTAATCAGCCGGATGCTATACATGGCCGCTATGACATTATCAGTGCAAGACCAAAAGTTTGCATTACTAGCAAAAATAATAAAAATAATATCGATTCATGGTCAGAATCCTTATCCACTCCTGGTGATCCTTTTTCTGTATTAAAAGAATGCCTTTCCCCCAAAAATCTAAAATATAAGTCCAATTCCCAAGAGAATGAATTAAAACTGCCTTTTGTAGGCGGTGCACTAGGTTACTTTAGTTACGACTTAGGTAGATCTCTGGAAAAGCTTCCATCTATTTCGCAAGACGACATTGGTTTGCCTGATATGAAAATAGGGATTTACTCCTGGGCAATAATTGTAGATCACAAAAAGAAAAACACAGTTTTGATAGGTGATAAAACCGATCTTCGCATGCAGCGAGATTGGGATGATTTAGTTAAATATATTTTGGATAAAACACCACTAAAAAAACGCCAAAAATTTAATGTGTTAAGTAGTGTTGAATCTAATATGGATGAAGCAGCTTATGCAAAAGCTTTTGCAGAAATTAAGTCTTATATAAGAGAAGGTGATTGTTATCAAGTAAATCTTGCACAGAGGTTTAATGCGCTAGTAGAAGGCGATCCTTGGCAAGCTTATTGTATGCTTCGCACTATCAATCCATCACCGTTTAGTGCCTATTTGAACTACACGGATTTTCAAGTCCTTAGTAATTCTCCGGAACGATTTTTATCGGTTAAAGAAAACAAGGTGCAAACCAAACCGATTAAAGGAACACGTCCACGCTCAAAAAATCTCCAAGAAGATGATGCGCTTTTGCAAGAACTCATAAACAGCAAAAAAGACCAAGCGGAAAATGTCATGATTGTAGACTTGCTACGCAATGACATTAGTAAAAATTGCGCATTAGGATCTGTTAAAGTGCCAAAATTATTTGATATTGAGAGCTATCCAAATGTTCAT
>CAYXVH010000014.1:0-10292 GCA_964468615.1 uncultured Thiotrichales bacterium
CCTGCTTGAGTATAATTATTTTCAATAAGGTGGTTGGCACATGTGATGTAGTCGCTAAATGTATTGGTTTTGTTTTCCAATTTTCCATTCTCGTACCAGGCATATCCTTTTTCCATGCCGCCACGTACATGTGCAATCGCGTAAACAAATCCACGATTTACCAAACTAAAGCGATTAGTTGAAAAACTAGCAGGCATCGTGCTGCCATAAGAGCCATATGCGTATAACAACATTGGCGCACTGCCATCTAAAGGTGTTGTGTTTTTGTAAAGTAATGAGATGGGAACACTTTCACCGTCTGCGGTGGTGGAAAATAATCTACGCGTTGTATAGTCCGTGGCTTGATGACCGCTAGGCACCTCTTGCTGCTTAATGAGTTTTCGCTGACGTGTCGACATCTCATAGTCAAAGATTTGTGTAGGGGTTGTCATTGAAGTGTAAGAGAGTCGCAGTATGTGAGTATCGAACTCAAAGCCTCCCATAATATTTAGCTCATAAGCTTCTTCATTAAATTCAATACAATGTTCTTCTGAAAAGTCATTATTTTGGAAACCAACTACTACAATTCGTGGTAGGCCATTAATTCGTTCAGATCGAATTAAAAACTCCTTAAATATATATATGCCTCTTAATAGAGTGCCCTTAGGGGGTGTATACGTATCTTTCCAATTAATTTGTTCGGAGTGCTGCAGGTCAGTTTGCATAATCTTATAGTCTGCAGCGCCATCTTTATTGGTAATAATATAAAAAATACCATTGCGTTCTGAGATTTCATATTCGACACCGGTTTGTCTTTTAGAAAAACATAGCGCAGCTTGCATGGGCTGGTATGCATCGATGGTATATATTTCACTGGTTACATGGTCGTGTGCTGAAATTAAAATAAAATTATAAGATTCAGTGATATCTAGTGAAACGAAAAAGCCAGGATCTTTTTCTTGGTAAACAATGTCGTCATTTACAATATCTGTACCTAAGGTATGTCGAATTACTTTGTCAGGACGATGATTGTCATCCAGAGTGGTGTAGAAAATGGTGCGGCTGTCCATCGCCCATACGAAAACACTTTGTATATTGCTTATTTCATCATCAAGTAACTTACCTGTTGCTAGCTCAAGGGTATAAAGCGTATAAAACTCAGATCCTTTAGTGTCGGCACTATAAGAAAAGTATTTGTGGTCGGGGCTATGGCCCGCATCTCCTATATCGAAATACTTGTGGTCTTTTGCGGCGTCATTTGCGTTTAACAAGATTTCTTCTTGCTCAGGAAAATCTTTGTGGTAACGACAATAAATAGGATACTGCTGGTTTTCTTCGTAACGATCATAATAAAAGTAATCGCCATCTTTATCGGGCACGGTGCTGTCATCTTCTTTAATGCGTGCGCGTAATTCAGCGAATAACGTTTCCTGTAAAGGCTTAGTGTCACCTAGGCATTCTTCTAAGTATGCATTTTCTGCTTCAAGGTAATCTCTAATTTCGTTTGCTAGCACTTCTGGTGTTTGGATAACCTGCTGCCAGTTTTCATCTTTTAGCCAGGCGTAATTATCTGTGCGTGAGTAGTCGTGTTGGGTGATTTCAGTTATTTTCTTATCCGCAATGGGAGGAAGAGCTTTAGCAGCCATGAAGTTAGAGCCTTTAGTGGTGAAAATTTATTTTTTAGAGGCGGGTAATGATACTTGCCACTGCACACGATACACGTTGCGATTGGGAATGGGCCCCTTGGGTCCGCTGTGACTGATAGTAGTGGATTGTGGCCCCATGACTTGTTGATAGTATTGTACAACCATTTTTGAGAAATCATCACAATTGAAGGGCAACTCATAGCGTACTTCATAGATGGGTCTGCCATCAGCTTCCCATTCTTCTTCGTCAACAGGCCAAAGATCTGCAAGCAAGTGGGAATGAAATTTATCTTCGAAATCTACATCAAATAACACTTTGCAAACTTGCTTGCCGCTGCCTTCATTGGCTTCGATGTGGTCTGGAAATAATCCATGAAAAAAGAAGTTTGCTGTAGACACAAAAAAACCTTATAAAAATATTCTGAGTTATAATTAACTTATGAAGTATAAATTAGAAACAGACGTATCAAAATTTGAAATACAAAAAGAGCCGCTAGGCTTGTGGGACTTGTGGGTGGACAATATGCCCACATTGACTTTCCAGTCTCCAGAAGAAGCTGCGCTTGCAGTGTATGAACAGCATTCGGGTTATACCACTTGGGATCTGTTAGAAGAACATACTGCTCCTAAAGACTTAAGTGGCTGGCAAATCATAGAAGATTAGCCGATTTACAAGCTATTACATGACAGAACCAAACCAAAGCGTTAGAGTCTTATTGTTATGTGTATAAGTAAGTATATATCCCTAATACTTATAACGTTATTGTTATCTGCTGTAACGTTTCCTGTTTATGCAGGCTCTGTGCATAAATGGGTAGATGAACAAGGGGTCACGCATTATTCAGATCAGTTGCCTGAAAGCATTTCTAATCCTGTTAAACAAATTGATATATCGAATACACACCGTAACTCAGATAACAATAATGATTATTATTCGATTTCTAATCAATGGGCGCGGATGAGAGAAGAGCGTCTAGAACGCAAACAATTGCAACTAGAAAAAGCCAAACTAAAGGCGGCGCAAAGACCCGTTGAACCACAGGTAGTGTATGTTAATCAGTTTGATGAATACCGATCTAGACCGGTGTACTACCCAGTTTATTATCGTGGCTACAGGCATAAGTATAAACATTATAATAAACACGGCGGCTATGCCGGCAAAAAGTTAGATGGGGGCCATTCGAAGCATGCTTCCGGCCATCATCACAAACGCTTGAATAAAAACAATTCATATCGAAAACATCAAGGATTGACGCTGACGATTCGATAGTTCATTTTTGGCTACATTAAGATTCTTAACTGCCTGTCTTAATTTATTATCTTGCAACAAGAGCTCTGCTTGAGCAGAATTCATCCTCGATTATAGTCTATCCAATAAATTTATAAGAATAACTAGCAATGGCAGATGCGGCATTTCATTTAACTGATGAGTTTATCAATGAAGATTTAGAGTACTACTTTTCTGGTGAGCGTGACAAAAATAACCAGATTCGTCCTGACGATAATATTTATAGTATGACACCAACTTCAACTCACTTAAGCGTGGGTTTAGATGATGACAAGGTGGGTAATTTCTTTTATCCAACTCTGCCCAATCTTTTAGATAGAGTGTATATCGGTATCAGTGTGCCTTTGTTTGCGAGTAATTGGGGAGCGTCGTTTTTATTAGAGCTATTAAAAATTGTAAAGCCGGGCGGCGCAATTATCCTGCCTGTATACCCTGAAGGGCAAGCGCAAGAAAAAGGTTATTGGTCGCGTAGTTTTTTAGAAAATATTTTCTTAAGTCGCGAGCGTTGGACAGGGTTTAGTAATGTACGCGCGGAAAATGATGGAGTGATGTCTTTAAGTGTAGGCCGCAAATGGCCAGATCCAATTCCGAGTACAGTGCAATGGTTTTATCAGCAGCGTGCAAATCTTGCCCTAGGAAAACTATTAGAAACGGGTAATCGTGATGGTTTGGCCGCGGGGTTTGCTGAAATAGCTACAAGAGTATGGGCAAATTACACACATTGTTCGGTTATAGAGCGAATTATATTAGACGCCTTTGGGGTGAAGACACCTTTACAGGTGAGTTGTGTCAGTAATGATTATGGTTTGTTAGTTACTGACTTGCTGTTAAGCGGTTATATTAATGTTGAGGTGGGTAGCACGATCCATATTACCCAAGCAGAAGAAGTCATTGCGAACAGTTTTGCCAGCTATTTTGCCCCGCATACTGGAGATCGACATGATGTGAAGATGGAGGATGTAAATGGCATCGACTTTGAAAGTAAATCTGATGTGATTTGTTTGATCCACTCATTATCGTGCTTAAGCCAAACACAGCAAGAGGCGTTGGTCGATAAAGCTTGGGATAATCTAAATTTGAACGGATTGTTAATTGTGCATGATGCTATGCCAGTGGCTTGGCAAAAAACTGATTTACATAAAAAACTAGAAAATATGGGAACACTAAGTACGTATTCGTCAATTGTTGCTTCAAGGATTGAGGCTAATGTAGAAATTAGTCATTACTCTACAATTCAAGAAGGGAAGCTGGTTGATGAAAAAAACCAGCAGACTACTGTCTTTAAGGTGATTCAAAAAGTATAGCGCTTATTTCCAAAAATATAAGTAAAACGCAAAAGCCATAACACTGATACATACAAGTAAAATTGTAATATTAAATAGTAAAGGCTTTGCAATTTGATTTGACTTTGATTTGCCGCTGATTAGCTTGCTAATGTCGTGTTGTATAAGATTGGCGCTAACAATAGCTGGCAGAATGGTTAACGCAGCTAAAGCTAGCCATCCATATGAATAATGCGGGGAGTTAAATAGTGCCCCTAGAAAAGTCTTAATTGCATCCATATTTTGTTAATTCTATGTAAATAGTCATTTCATAGCATAATTTTACTCATCAGTCGGGCCGCAGCCATTACTTGCGTATGTAATGGCTAGCATGGGTATACTATCTAAACACTTATATATGCGTGGAGGCACCATATGGGTATGCGAAAATTACGTGACAAGGTTTCAACACCTGGCACCATACTTGGTAAAGACTTTGTTATTGAAGGTGATGTAAAAGGCACTGGTTCTATAATTATCAGCGGTACTGTAAAAGGTAATGGTGAAATTGATGGTTTAGTAGAGCTTGTTTCTACTGCTGTTTGGGAAGGTGATATTCATACCGACGACATAACGATAGGTGGCACGGTTAAAGGGGATGTATTTGCGCGCGGCAAGCTAGAAATTACAGGAAGTGCTAGAATCTTCGGTAATGTGAGCGGCACCAGTGTATCGGTTGCACAAGGTGCGATGATTGATGGCACAATGAAAATTCATGACGGTAGTGGGTTCGTTGAAAATTCTGATTCGGAAAGTGCAAAAATTGCCTCAAATAAATCTCAAGAACAGCTCAAGGACACCTTCGAAGAAGCCACTTCGTTTTAAATTCTATTCTGAAAATTCTGCGCAGAACCCTTTGTTGCTGCGCAGCAGCTTTTATAAATTCAGCTTCTCTTTATATTGCTTTTCATTCACACATTTATTGAGTGGAGTTTTGCTGTTTTGTTTATCTGTTGGAATAGTTCATGCTAGTGCCGAATGGCAGCATGAACGTGACCTTTATAAAAAAGCGCGCACGGCGCTAAGCAAAAAACAGATCAATCAATACAATAAATATCTCGCTCAGCTAAGCGAGTATCCTCTATATCCTTATCTGATTTATAACGAACTCAGAACACGAATTTCAAGATTAAGTGATGCAGAAGTAGATGCATATCTGACTGAATATAATGATGGGCCGTTAGCTACAAGGTTACGTTTGGCATGGCTCGCGCAACTGCAAAGAAAAGGTCGTTCCGAAAGTTTTCTAAAATACTATCAAAACGAAACATCTGCTGATCTGCAGTGTTATTTTCTGCTCGCCAAAATTCGCCACAATCAAGTCGAAGAAAATAGAGATCAATACTTAAAGCAAATACGTGATTTATGGTTGGTGGGTAAATCGCAACCGAAGCAATGTGATCCTTTGTTCAAATGGTATGAAGGCCAAGGCTATTTAACGATAGAACAAATCTGGGAACGATTTTCTTTGGCCATGGATAAGGGTAGGCCAGGGTTGGCAAAATATATCGCCAGTAAACTGCCCGCTAGTGAACAAGAGCATGCAAAACTTTGGTTGGATACGCATAAAAATCCAAAAGCAAAACTACGTACCAAGGCATTACAAAAAGATGTTCACCTTAATCGGCAAATTGTTCGTCATGGGTTACAACGCTTAGCCAGGAAAGATTTAACTGCAGCTCATAATATGTGGCTGGATATGAAAGAAAATTATGCGTTTGGTTCAGATTTGCATGATAAAGTGGAAAGAAACTTCGCGCTGCGTGCAGCCTATAAGCATGATGGCCGTGCGACTACCTGGATGTATCAATTACCTAAAGAATTGATCGATCCTTCTACTGGAATGTGGCGGGCGCGTTCGGCGTTGCGTAGTCTAGATTGGGATTTGGTATTACGTGGCATTGCAATGCTAAATGAAGTAGAGAAAGCAGAGCCACAATGGCAATACTGGAAGGCACGCGCTTTATCAGAAAAAGGTTTGCAGTCCGATGCGAAGCAGTTGTATCAAAATATTGTTAGCGAGCGTAGTTATTATGGTTTTTTGGCAGCAGACAAACTCTCTATGCCATACAACATTGTAGATGAGCCGGTGCAATATGATGTTCTGGAGCTAGAGAAAATAGAATTTACGCCGAGTATTATCCGTGTCCGAGAATTACTATTGCTTGATCAACTAACGGATGCGCGTAGAGAGTGGAATCATGCAACGCAAAATTATACTCCGCGCCAATATCAAGTTGCTGCGTCTTTAGCGCATCAATGGGGGTGGCATGATTATGCAATTCGCACCATTGCTAAAGGTGAATACTTCGATGATCTGGGGATTCGTTTTCCGACACCATTTACAACCCAGGTTAATAAATTTTCTACCCAGCGAAGTCTTGAGCCTGCTTTTGTGTATGGAATTATTCGTCGTGAGAGTGCTTTCAATCCAAAAGCGCGTTCTCCTGTAGGGGCCAGCGGTTTAATGCAGCTTATGCCAGCCACTGCCAAGCAAGTTTCCAAGCAGCTAAAGCTTAGAGCTCCAAGTCGTCAAGATTTGTATATCCCGAGCTTTAATATCAATCTTGGTAGTAAATATATAGGCGATATGTTGAATAAGTTTAATGGCCACAGAGCTTTGGCTTCTGCTGCTTATAATGCAGGTCCGCATCGCGTTAACGCTTGGTTGCCGGAGAAAAATGAATTACCTGCAGATGTTTGGGTGGATACGATTCCATTCACTGAGACACGTGAGTATGTGCGCGCAATTTTAGCGTATACAGCTTTGTTTGAGTGGAAGCTGAGCCAAACCCCAACGCGCTTAAGTGTGCATTTACAACCAATTCCGTCTTCACCTTAATCATAATTTACTGAATTTACATAGTAAATTTCTGGTTCACATTTTTCTGAAGTTTTGATCATGACAAATGGGTAAAAATAACGGATCAATGGTCCGTTATAAATTATTAAATATTCTTTTAGGTCACTATCATAGGCATTGCATATTAGGTCATGAGTGTTTGGCCTTATATCTTTAATTTATGTAAAGGAAAGGTTTGCGAAAGTAAAATTATTTCAAATTTACATTAAACACTTGCATTAAACGGGAATAGGATTTTTCGTTTAGCTGCAAGTTATAAATAAATTGATTTCAATTGGAGTTGGAACAATGAATTGCATTATAAAAAGCATCGCTGTAGTAGCGATCATCTCGTTTTTTCTTAGCGCTTGTGGTGGTGAATCATCTGGTGAAAGTACAGGTGCTATGCCTAATACGGGTTTAGATACCTCACTTCTATCCGATACTGCAAAGCGCGGTTACGCGATTTACACAGATCTCGCTTATGCATGTTCAAGTTGTCATGGCATACAAGGTCAAGGAACAAGTGCGGCTCCAAATCCTATTAATAGTGTTCAAACTTGTACGACTTGTGGAAGTCTTGCAAATCTGACGACGTATAACGAGCTACTAATGCCAAAATCACCATATAGTCCAAGTGCATGTGTTGGTGCTTGTGCAAGTGATGTTTCACAGTTCATTATCGAGGGTTTTATTCAAGGCTTAGCTACACCTGGTGGAAATAACAATCCACCGCCAGCGACCCCAGCTATTAATGTAAACCCAACTTCAGGTTTAACCACAACGGAAGCGGGTGGTACAGCTTCATTTACAATAACATTAAATTCATTACCTACTGACAATGTGGATATCACACTATTAAGTAGCAACACTGCAGAAGGAAATGTAAATCCAACTGCTCTAACATTTACGACTGCAAACTGGAATCAACCACAGACAGTGATGGTAACAGGTATGGATGATGCCGTGCTTGATGGCAACATTGCGTATACCATTATGACCACAGCTGCGAGTAACGATGTTGATTATGCTGCAATTGATCCTGCAGATGTGGCGGTTACAAATACAGATAATGAAGTACCTCCTCCAGGTGTAGTTAATGTAAATCCAACTTCAGGACTAGTAACAACAGAAGATGGTGGTACAGCTACTTTCACGGTTGTACTAGGAACTCAACCTACCCAGACCGTGACAATAGGTTTATTAAGTAGCAATGCTGCTGAAGGAACAGTATTACCAGCATCAGTGGCATTCACTACTGCTAACTACAACGTTCCACAAACCGTTACGGTAACGGGTGTAAATGATGCAGCCGCACCAATGGTAGACGGCAATATTGCTTACAGTGTAGTAACTGCAGCAGCAATTAGTGGTGACCCATCTTATAGCGGGCTTGATGCTTCAGATGTTTCTGTTACTAATAATGATAACGATGTGCAGCCAGTAATTAGTCAATTTGCTGTTGATCTAGCAGCGGTTGCTTATGGTGGCATGGTGACATTAAATTGGGCATCAGATGGTGATGACTGTACTGCCGGTGGCGCAAACGCTAACGGTCAATGGACTGGCACTGTTTTGGCGACTAGCATGCAAACATTAACTAATCTTACAACTTCGGGCGTTAATCAGTTTACCCTGACTTGTACTAAGGGCGGCATACCTTCAGCAGTAGCTACTGTTGATGTAACGGTTGCAGCAGCACCTGGTGCACCTACTGTTAGCTTAACTGCAGTTCCTGCAATGAATATTGCATACGGTGGTTCTACTGTTTTAACCTGGACATCAACCGGTGCAGTTGGAACTTGTACTGCTGGTGGTGGTTGGACTGGTGCTAAAGCATTAAATGATTCTGAGCAAATAGACAATTTGATTGCAAATACAACATTTGACTTAACTTGTGTTAACTCAATTGGCACACCAACAACGGTTAGTACTTCTGTCACTGTAGTAGCGGTTAATCCAGCATTAACCTTTACAGTGAACAATGCTGCGAGTGCGACCGTAAACCAAGGTGATTCTGTCACGCTTGCTTGGAACCCAACCGATTTAGCGTCTTGTACTGCAAGTGCAAACCCTGTTAATGCTGCATGGACAGGAGCTAAGGGCGTTGCACAAGCAACTTACAGCGAGACCATTGCTAATCTACAAGCAACCACAACGTTTACGCTTAACTGTACAGGTATTAATGGAGCGAATGTAACTCAAAGTGTTACCGCTACCGTAAATGCAGGTGACCCATTGTTAGTTCAAGGTCAGATTGAATATAAAAGGGTTGTTAACGGTGAAAGTTGTGAAACTTGTCATGGTACAAACGGACTAGGCATACTAGGAAATGGTTTGTATGATGGGGTTACAGACTTTTTAAATGATAATATTGAAGCCACTGTCATATTCTACACAGAAATTTTAATGCCAAGTCCTGAGGCCGGCCTCGGTGGCATGCCTAGTGATTGCGTGGATACACCAGGAGATGGTAATCCATTAAATGATTGTGCCACTAATGTCACAAAATACATGAAAAATGGCTTTAGTATAATTCCTGCTCCTTAAGAACTAAATTGGGACTTCCTTAAAACCTACTGTGTTAAAAGACACAGTAGGTTTTTTTATGCGCGTAAGGTTTTAATGATTTGTTCATCAACCCAGGAAGTGTTGAACATGCCATTTAAGTATCCGCAGTGCCCACCAAACTGCGTGTGGTGGATGTTTAGATATTCAGATGCGTGTAGATCTTCCCAATCATGTGAAGGTATCACAGGATCATCTTCAGCAATGTACATATCACTTTTTACTGAAAGAGATTTAAGTCGATCACCAGTAATTGAATAGCCTTCTAAATAGCTTTTTACAGAACTAAATTCCGTATATTTTAATAGCAAATGTTCGGTCATCTCAGTGAGTGAACTTTGTGGATTGATGGTCGTTAAATCATAATTTTCTGGAAATAACCTATGTTTTACTTTCAGCATATTTTTCCAACGTTGCAGATAATATTCTGTATAAATTTTTAACATAGTTTTGGTTTCATCCAGCGCATTAGTTGCGTTCATGACTGGGCAAATAGAGATAATCTTATCAATTGTTAAGTTTTTATCTTTTGCTTTTGCACCAATGCGTAAGGCAAAATTCCCACCAAGTGAAAAACCTACAATGTAAAATTTTGAGTACGGTATTTGATGTTGTATGGCTTGAGTAGCATTAAGTACTTCATCTAA
>CAYXVH010000015.1:0-3781 GCA_964468615.1 uncultured Thiotrichales bacterium
ATACGACGCAGATACCAATACCAGGATGAAATAGTTTTGTTTTGTGGTTTACTGCGTAATTTAGTCGAATGTTCTCGAATATGATCCATCCATTTCCAATAACCCAGTTTGCGAGTTGATGGATCCTCGTTGCCGGTGCAAATCGTACTTGGTAACCTAATTCCTGCAGATAACTTCCTGCTATTCTCTCAAGCTTTATAAGACTATTCTCATGAAAGTACTGACTCCAATCGTTAGGATTTTGTTCAATACGCTTACTCGATTGACTACTTTGACTTTGGCGTTTATTTGATAACAGCATGTTTGTATGAAATGGCACTTCCAGAAAATCAGAAACAGTTTGCATACAAATTTCAGAATTAGAAGTTACATCTTCATATTTCAATTCCAGATAGTGCCCATCCATCTGTTCAGCTTGCTTTCTGCCCTCCTGTATCACTTTCTTCCATCTGTAGATGGTAAGTTCTGGTTGACGGCGCCAACGCCTATGAAACGATGCCGCGCAGTCTCTTCCATCTCTGATAATATGAATGAACTTAGCCCCTGGGAAAACGGCGTACAAATTTTGAAGGTGTTGCACATGTTGTGGAGTTTTCTCACACCATCTTATTTTGCCTTGGGTCAATGCAAAATATCGAAACACTGCATCTAATACCGCAGCAAGGTTACGCGGAAAATCACGCCAGTTTGCCGGAAGGGGTGGCTTAGTGCTTTTGTATTTTTTGCCACTAAACGCTGGAATTCCTAGTACCGCATGCCACAAGTGTAGAAAATTCTCGTCATTTTTGAGGTCACCATAACGATCAACGTTGTGAATAAGATTAGGTATAAGCCGAGTCTCCCGTGGGTAAGCATATAAATCAGGATGATTCCCTAAGCTGTCTAGCAGCATGGTTGTGCCAGACCCATTCATGCCCACGATAAATACAGGCGCGAGTTTCTCATTCAATACTGATATTGAATCGCCCAATTTAATTGATGCATCAAGTTTCATTTGATCAGGAATATACTAAAGTATGCGGGCATCTATTTATTCTGTCGTTTTAAAATCGATTTTTATAGTATATGGAAAACATACTTGTTAGCGAGGTCAAGGTTGTTGAATAACACGGATATTATCATCTGAAACTCGCATCGTTTTAAGGATTGCACCGGTTTCATCTGTTCGCACACCTGCAAATATACCATCGGACTTGTAGGGCCCAAATATCTTCTGTGAGTAGTCATCTGAAAACATTAAAAAATCTGTACCACTCGGCGAGCTAATCTTAAATGCAATATTATTACCTGTGGGAAGCGGTAGTGATTCTATACTGACGTCATCACAAGTACTTTCTATATCGCTGGGATACAGCAATGTGACTTGGGTGACTGAAGCAACATTCTTTTTTTCATAAACAAGGGTTGCTGAAGACGTTTTTTGAAGATGATCAATTGAAAACCACCCCTGAATCGGATCCTCTTCACCGTTCACACAACTCATGTTAATCGCATGAGGGTCGGCTGGAATCACATGCAGACACGCCTCATTTGACTCAGTTGTCAGAATAGCTCGCTTGTTTGGACCCGGATGGATCTTAACTTGTGGAGGTGTATGAAATAGCCATTGATAATCATGCTTCTTCGATGCGTGCAGTTCATCCACCATTACCCAGTAATCGGGTTTAATAAATACTATGCGACGTGTGTGTGTTACATCCTTATTAATTCGTGTTTTCTTTGGTTTAGATAAATCAAGCACACCATAACCATCATCGTAACTGGCTGCTGCATAATCAAAGTGCGTTTCACTCGCCCATGTTGCAAGACTTCCTTTGGTCAAATGTGGGTTGCGATGAGTCTTTTGCACACGTCTTATTTGACTCAGATTATCAACCAGTACGGTATTATGTGCTTGGGAACCCACAAAATAATTTCTGTAAGGGTCCGTTTTTTCATAGGTATATGAACCTGAATCAACAATGAATGACTGCCCATAGGCAAAAACCTCGATACTTAACTTATCTTCATGGCCGTGGAATCCGCCATAGGGAGCCGCATCAAAAAAAAGATAGCGTGCATCGGTGCTCCAATCACTTCTCATCACGTAAAGGTCTGCATTATTAAACGCTATCGATGTGGTTGTAGGTTCAGCCCCTGATGCACCACCGGTTCCAATGAAAATAAAATCATCACGCTGGAATATTTCTCCCGCATAGGCTAGCTTTTTATTGGAGTAAATATTAAACCCGTCATTGATTTCGGGGAAAGTTCCGTCAGGACGTATAATACCTGCAAGCATTTGATACATTTTTTCCAGCCATGCTCCAAGGTCTTCATTTTCGAGTTTTACATTGCCTATTTGTAACAATTCGTAAGCTTTTTCAAATTCATCAATTACCAGACATTGGTAACCTGTTGACAACTCGATGTGCGAGCCATCTGAGTTGATTTGACGTTTAAGTTCACCTTCCAATCGCTGCAATGCAATCGTTTGCCACAGCTTTGCTTCACTAAACTCGGGGAAAAAAATGCTGACGCATGCTAGACCATTACTTTCCCGTAGCAAATGATTCAACTTACTTGTATACAAAGCTAAAAATCTAGCGTGATCATAGATGCATCGCAGCATGGTCAGTTTGGCTTCAAGTGTAAAATTTGGAGAATTCGAAAACGTAGCAAAAGCAAAAATCCAACTGACACCCATGCGAAGACCTACCTCCATCAATCTCCATGCAGCGTTGCGTTCATCTTTGTTAACGGGCGGTGGGTTTTTTACAATCCAGTCTTGCATTTGTTTAACAAACGCGACAGCGTAACGTTCATCATTTGTTTTAGAATATGCCTGGCCCAATACTACCCACCACTGATGACGATTGAGTCGAAACAACCATTCATGATTCTGGGCAGGGTTATCAAACCAATTAATATCACCTTGAGGTGTCAGACTGGGTTTAATTTTGCTGTAGGTAACGGAATTATTTAATATCTGTTCGGCCTGTTCAATAATTTCTTGTTCGCCCATGGCATCCAAATTCAGACGCAAATCGGTCAAGCAACTTGTTACTTTAGGCCATACAGGCTTGTGCCGATTTTGGTAATATTCTATAACAGCGCGCTTCGCGGCTCCTGTATCACCAACTCGCAAATAGTCATTAACAGATATAATTTGCAAACATTTTAAAAATTCCTCATCAGATAGCGCTTGCACAGAGTGCATCTTTGGAAGATTTATATCGTCGCTTTGCTTATTGGTTTTTCGATTTAAATTACCGACACTACATTGTTTTAAAAACCTGAGACCTGAATTTAATATCGAACGCATTTAACATTTACCAATTTTTGCGTTTCGCCGCATTGTTTTCATACATGCTGAAAACTTCGATAGAGCGCATAAGCACATTAAGGTTTCTATCAGTAAAATATCGCTCTAATAGCATGAGTGTTCGTTCTAAAAAAAATAGTCGTAAGTAAAGCGGGTCTGACAATTTTATATTTTTAATCATTGGCGTCTCTTGCATTGTAAGTTGAGACTGAAGTCTGGATTGTGCTGTATCGATCTCAGCTACAAGATCAGTTTTTGAACGCTTATAATAAAGCTCAGTCATAAAATAATTATAAAAATCGTACAATATGCTTCTACTTTGCACCCCTTCCCAATCAATAACTTTTAACTTATCTCTTGTTTTTAATATGTTCTGCAATGAAAAATCGCCATGAGAAAAGATTAAATCTATTTCATGATTTGCATGCCCCTGCAGTTCTGATTCAACAGATCGAATAAATTTCTGTACAATAGTTT
>CAYXVH010000016.1:0-2567 GCA_964468615.1 uncultured Thiotrichales bacterium
TGAAGAACCACCAAAGCAAGATTGCTGCATAGTTAAAATAATCATAACTAAGCTATAACAATCGAGGTAAATTAATAATGAACGAAGTCATATTAACTGGCTGTATGCCAGAGTTTAATCAAATTGGCCTAACCAGATTACATATAGGAGATCTGGTGGAATATTTTGTTAGGCGCTGTATAGCATGACACGGTTTCTACCATTTTCTTTGGCATTATAGAGCGCATGATCAGCATTCTTTATTAGTGTTTCCGGAGTCATATCTTTGTTATCAAACGACGCAATACCTATGCTTACTGTGAAATTTATTTTCTGGTGATCATGCTCCACAAATGTATTTTCTAACGTTTTTCTCAGTCTTTCAGCAATAATGCCAGCCGTATTAATTGTTGTATTAGGCAATAAAACCGAAAATTCCTCACCTCCAAGGCGTCCAATGGTGTCCTCATTTCTAATAATATCTTGTGCTACTTTAGAAAAATATTGAAGGATTATATCGCCAACATGATGACCATATTTATCATTTATCTTTTTAAAGAAATCAATATCAATCATAAGAATTGATACATCTTCGGTGTTTCTTTTTGCTCTGGATAATTCTTTTTCAAAATATGACATGAATGCTCTACGATTATATAAAGCCGTCAACTCATCAGTCATTGCAAGATTTGATAGATGGGTTTTCAGGTTTTCATTTTCAGTCATATCACGCGCTAATGCGAATACATATTTTTCACCATTATCTACAATACAGGTCATACTGACTTCGACAGGGTATTTACTTTTATTTTTGCAAATATGAACAGCGTTGACGGTATAAGATGCGCCTGTTTCTAGTGTAGGCCATACATTACTAATTAGTTTTTTTGCTGTGGGAGACACCTCAAAATCAAATATATTTGTATTTTCAAGCTCACCGCGTGAATAACCAAGATCATTACAAACGGCATCATTAAAGTCCGTAATTTTACCTTTAATGTCATAGGCATAGAATTCATCAGGTGCATTTTCAATCAGTGTGCGCAAACGCGACTCATTGATACGCAGCGATTTAAGTTCAGACGCAAGTCGTTGTGAAAAGCGACTCTCATATTTGGCGGTGAATAAGGGTAATAGTATGAGTAAGATGGCAGCGAAGGATAATGCGGCAGCCATGAGCTCGCCTTCGATCATAAAACCAGGCTTGTCGGCTAATGCCCCTTCATTAAATGTTAAATTCAACGCCGCCATACCTGTGTAATGCATACTCGAAATAGCAATACCCATCATGCAAGCGGCCATGGTTTTTATAAAAAAGGAGCTACTAATTTTTTCTGCTTTTAGCGAAACAAGAAGCCATAATGCTAAACTTGATATGGCTATAGCGAGAATGACTGACAGAGTCACTAATAAAAAATCATAGTGCATGTCAGCCGCTAAGTGCATACCACTCATCCCGGTATAATGCATGCCTGCAATACCTAGCCCCATAATGGTTCCACCAAGGAGGGTATACCAGAGATTATGACCAATGTGTGTAATACCAAAACCTAAGAAACTTGCGGTAATAGCGAGCAACAGCGATATGAACGTAAGTCCTGCTTCATAATGAACGGAGATGGGTAGCGTGTATGCAAACATGCCAGTAAAATGCATCGTCCATATACCCAACCCCAAGGCTACAGAACTTAGTCCTAACCACATATTTAGGTGGTATTTTTTTTGTGACTTCCATGCTACATCAGCCAGTTCTAATGCCACATAAGATGAAAGAATAGCTACAACAATAGATACCGCAACAAATGGGTAGTTATATGTAGTTTCTATATATCGCATTGGCGAATAACAAGGCTAATGATATTTGGCTCATCTCTTCTTTATGCAGCTTTCTTTTTCTGGTGAGATTTTGGAGGTTTCTTCGCCAGAAGTACTGGTCTCGAGATCCCATATCCCTGCCCAAAATTAATTCCTATTTCTTTAAGTTTTACGATAGTTTCTTCATTCTCAATTCTCTCTGCAATAGTTTTAATATTTAATTTTTTAGCTTCCATGTTTAGAGTAGCTACTGTGGTGAGGTCGGCTATCTCGTGAATAATATTGCAAATGATGTTTCCGTCAATCTTTAAAAAATCTACCGCAATTTCATTCATCAGATCGAATAAAATCCGATCCTGACTAAAACCGCTGATCGCTATCCGGCAATCAAGTTTTTTAACTTCATATACAAATTTAGCAATTTCTGAATTTCTTAAGACAAGTCCTACAGCAGGTATTTCAAAACACAGAGTAGAGCCTGGTACACTGTATTTTTGTAGAGTCATCCTCAGAAACTCGGGAAAATCGGGGTCATTTATTGAGTCATCTGATATATTAATAAAAAATATTGAATTCTTGCTTTCCTGGTCGAGTGCATCCCGGCGGGAGACCCAATCTATAATATGTTCCACAACCCATTGGTCTAAATATGTCATATGACCATTCATCTGGGCCAATGGAAAAAATTCTTCAGGGAACAGCAGTATTTCCTCAGTTTCTTTTAAACGAATCAGAGCTTCATAGTGTTTAATCTCTTTTGAATCAGCTTCAAT
>CAYXVH010000017.1:0-3677 GCA_964468615.1 uncultured Thiotrichales bacterium
GACCAAGATCAATGGTCAGGTTGACCGGCATACCAGTATCAGGATCAAATTTTAGCCCGCTTGCTGTTAAGGCTTGCTGCCCCTTGATCGCTACCTTAAATCTTCCTATTGGAAAATCAGCCACGCTAAAGCTGCCATTCGCATCAGTTAAGACTTTGGTAGTCCAAGAATCTTTTTCTAAAGTCTGCACAATTAGCTCAATATCGGTAACTGGGCGATCATATGGATCTACAAGATTACCGGTAAGTATGCCGAGGCGAGTTGACTCCAAGACGATGTTTTGTACTTCCTGGTCGGATCTCAATTTAATCTGAGATTTGGTGTAACGTTGAAACATTCCCTGGGGAGAGACTTTTAAAACATAATCCCAGCCCGGTTTGAGATCGGTAAATTCAAACTCACCTGAAAAGCCGGTGATTGTCGAGTACTGTGCTTTCTGCGAGGGTGAGTACAATAACACTGTTTCACCTGAAATATTTTCCCCGAGTTCAGTTCCGACCCAACCAGATAAAGTAATGTTCCCACTCGCGGTGGTTATATCTTGCGAATTTTCAGTGATCGATTGCTCTTCAATGGTCGACTGCACCTCATGGTCGCCATCATCAAGAGGGATATTTTGGCTGTTGGCCTGATTTAGATCTGCTCGTTTTGATCTAAATTCTGCATAGGTTGACTGATTTTGATTCGGATACCAATCAACTAATGGATGGCTAAAAAACGCCATTACAATCGTTGCTAGAACTATTGACGCAACAATCAACAGTTTCCGATTACGTCCCATGGGGACATTGTACCGCAGTATTTTACACCGACCGCATTTGTCTTCCTCTGACGTCTATACAATATAAAACTACCAGGTATCAATACTCATCTAAATGACACCTTCGGGTACAATGCAGCCATGTTGACATACGAGCACGTGCCACATAACAAACGCATGCAGTCGGACCCAGCGAAGCTGGGCCGCTGATGCTGGACGTTAGATGCAACCCAACTCATCAATAAGGATGCAAGTGATATGAAAATTACAAGGAAGAATTTGGATGACGCTGTCGATGAGAACATTCTTTCCGCCGAACAGGCAGAAAATTTACACCTTTACTTGAAAAGTTTGCCAAGTGTAGGACCGAGCTTTGATTTCACTCATGTGCTTTATTACTTAGGCGGTCTTGTAGCAATAGGTGCAATGACTCTCTTCATGAACTTAGGTTGGGAGTCTTTTGGTGGATGGGGAATATTTTTTATTTCCCTCGCTTATGCTGGAATTGGATTAAAACTAACTCAGATTTTCCAATCCAGGGGATATGCTATTCCGGCTGGAATCTGCGCTACATTCGCTGTGGCCTTAACCCCACTAGGAATATATGGTCTGCAGCAGGCATTAGGTCTTTGGCCGGATGAAAGCACCTATCAGGAATATCATAAGTACATAAAATGGCATTGGCTTTATATGGAGCTCGGAACATTAATTGTCGGCGCAATAGTCGCCTGGCGATACAAATATCCATTCTTAATCATGCCGCTAGCCGTAACACTCTGGTACATGTCGATGGACATAGCTTCAATGATCGCTGGAGGGAGAGCAGATTTTGAGCTGCGCTCTCTTGTCTCAATGTATTTCGGCTTTTTAATTGTTCTTTTAGCTTTTTGGGTAGATTTCCGTGCTAAGGGAAACGCAGATTACGCTTTTTGGTTATATATATTTGGAGTAATGGCTTTTTGGGGCGGAATGACAGCTCAGGACTCAGACAGCGAAATCTCCAAGTTTATTTACTTTTGTATAAATATTTTCATGATAGGGGCTGGAGTCTTAATCATACGAAGAGTTTTCGTTGTTTTTGGTGCCATTGGTTCATGCCTCTATTTCGGGCATCTTGCCTTTGACCTATTTAAAGACAGCTGGTTGTTTCCCATTGCATTAACTGCAATTGGGCTATTAATAATTTACCTTGGTGTACTTTGGCAGAAAAATGAAAAGGTTATAACCGTAAAAACTCGAAACATGTTGCCTATCCAGGTAAAAGATTTTCTGGACTCTAAGGGTAATTGACAATGGCATCTAACAAACGCATGCAGCCGGACGCGGCAGAGCCGCGCCGCTGATGCGGGGCGTTAGAAGTTTACTCAAACTGGCAATAATATTTAAAGCATGGGAAATGTAACGAATATTACACAGGTTAAATTCTCCGTAGGTGAATTGGTGCACCATCGCCTTTTCGACTATCGCGGTGTAATAGTTGATGTTGATCAAAACTTCCAGGCGAAGGATGAATGGTATGAAACTGTAGCAAAATCTCGCCCCCCAAGAAACAAGCCTTGGTATCATGTGTTAGTTCATGAGAGTGATCATTCCACGTATGTTGCTGAACAAAATTTGGAAACTGATGATGTGTTGGAACCCATTAATCACCCTATGGTGGAACATTTCTTTTCCAGGTTCGAACATGGGAGGTATGTGCGCATTGACTCAAATAACTAGACAAGAAACTCCTAACAAACACATGCAGCCGGATCGGCAAACCGCTACGCGCTTTGGCGACTGTTGATGCGAGGCGTTATACGTATAGAGAAATGAGAATATTTGCCTCATCTCTGTTTTTTCTGTTAGTAGTTGGGTGCAATATTGGAATTACTGTTCATGACAAAGATAGAGCGGCCGAGCTTGTTGCAGATTGTCTCGCGGCATTTAAATCTGATGAAGGTATGCATTTAGCCTACGAGTGGACTGATGATAGATTTAAGGAGGAAATGCCTTTCAGTGAGTTTTCCAAAATTGTTTCGTCTATTCGAAACAAAAACCAAGGCGCAGATATACGATTGGTTGGATACGAGATCATTAGATCGAGGGAAGCGATCATTGTTTATGCAAATTCGAAAATCAGTGAAGAAGAAATGTACTACAAGTTCATTCTTGCAGGGACAAAACACAAGGACTATTACCTTTTAAATTTGAGTACTAACCATTCCGGATTCAATAAAAATGGAGTTTATAAGGAGTATAGGCAATCAATCGTCGTCAAGGGCGTATAACAGCGCATGCAGTTCGACAAAGTGCCCGTTACGCTTGCAAAACGTCGCTGATGCCAAGCGTTATGTGAATATCTAGACCATGGAAGCGGAGGCATCACGAGTTTTGTTGGGTTTGTTATTTTTAGTAATTGGAATTGCACTATTTGCAGGGGCAATAGTAGTAAGACTTCAAATGGAAAAAGAAGTTAAAGGCGGGAGCAAAATTTTGAGGAATAACTTATTCCCATATTGGAATTCGAGTGATTTTTCTGAAAAAGGCAACACACTCAGAAAAATATATAACTTAATTTACTTTGCGCTTATTGTTTATTCCTTAGCGTTAGTAATATTTATGAAAGCAAATGATTAACACAAATTCACATAACAAGCGCATGTAGTCGGACGTCAGGAACTCGAGCTACCCAGCCCATGGAAAAATTAGTTGTACTCGTTGATGTGCAGAATATTTATTACACGACAAAGCAATCGTATGATTGTAATTTTGACTACAATAAATTTTGGGCGAAAGCCACTTCAAATAGGAAGGTAATAAAAGCGATTGCTTACGCCATAGACCGTAATGATGAAAAACAAAGACAGATTCAAAATATACTTAGAGCGATCGGTTTTGAGGTAAAACTTAAGACATTTATCAAAAGAATTGATGG
>CAYXVH010000018.1:0-16242 GCA_964468615.1 uncultured Thiotrichales bacterium
ATAGGAGCGTGTAGACCTGCATTACTTTCTAAAACAGAGCCAACCAGATACGGTGCATAGTCTTGCAACCAATCCATGATGGTTAATGCTATCTGGCGCTCAACTAATAATTTTTGATCGTAATTAGGTACGAATGTCTTCTGAAATAAAATAATCGCTTGTTCGATCTCAAAGTTACTTGGCAACGAGCCATGTTCAGAGTTGCCCAGTCTTTCACTGGCTTTTAATTTAGCACGATGAAAATCACGAACGCCTTCAACGGTAATAATTTTTGCCGCTTCATGCGCTAATGCATGCCTTAATCGATCATTTTTATTTCGCTCTGAATTTTTGCTCGTCACTTTTTAATTAAATGACAGGTAGTTAGTAAAAATAGCTAGAACAGTTGCTCGGGTATCTCGATCACTTCTCCGGGGTCCCCACTTTGTTGTTGAAAAGTAATTTGACTATCAATTTCAACACTTGTGGTTGGAATATACTGCTCGCGGAAAGTTTCTTGAATACCTTGGTTGCTATCCTGGTCTACGAGCAAGCCTGTTTTAGGGTCAATACGCATCGTTACGATTCCTTGCGGTGTCTGTAACGTATTCTCAGCTTTGCCATCTAGTGCAGTGCGCATGTAGTCGATCCAAATCGGTAATGCTGCAGTACCACCTACTTCACGCTTGCCTAACGGCCGATCTTGATCAAACCCCACCCAAGTGGTGGCAACCACATCACCATTAAAACCACTAAACCAAGCATCATGCTGCTTATTAGTTGTACCCGTTTTGCCAGCTAAGTCATTTCGACCTAGTACTTTTGCTTTGGCGCCCGTGCCTCGTTTAATAACATCTTGCATCATACTCACCATTTGATATGCATTTTCTTTTTCTAACACACGCGAAGCAATTCTAAGTTCATTCGGCAAGCCTGACGATAACTCAGGTTGTTTACTTCCCTCATTGATTCCTGTTGCAGTAGTTTTATTGCTAATAGCTTCTTCTTGGCTAATTTGTTGTTGTAGTTGTTGGCAATCTGATTCGCAAACTGCCAAAGCATCAGCGCTAAATAACACTTCGCCCTTATCACTTTCGATTCGTTCTATTAAGTGGGGTTCAATGAGGTACCCCCCATTTGCAAACACCGCATAACCTTGAGCCAGCTCGAGCGGCGTCACCGCTCCAGATCCTAGTGCTAAGGTTAAATCATAAGGTAGACGTTCTCGATCAAAACCAAATTTTGCAACATGTTGCATGGCATGTCTGCGCCCCATGTCATTTAGTAGTCGTATGGAAACCATATTGCGCGACTTAAATAAGGCAACTCTTAAACGCGTAGGACCGAAAAATTTACCGCTATAGTTTTGTGGGCGCCAAGTATCTTCTAGAGCCACATCTTCAAACACAATCGGTGCATCATTAATAATGCTTGCAGGTGTATAACCGGAATCCAAGGCGGCAGAATATATAAAAGGCTTAAAGCTAGAGCCGGGTTGACGCCTGGCTTGTACAGCACGATTAAATTTACTGTAGTAATAATCAAAACCACCAACCAGTGCCAGAATGCCACCATTCTGCGGATCCACTGAAACTATAGCACCTGATACTTCGGGCACTTGCTCTAGAGACCACTGCTTAGAGTCTTCAGTGGCGACACGTATTACATCACCCATGACAAACATCTTAGTAAGGTCGCTAGGCGCTTCACCCATGGCATTTTCATTTAAGTAAGGACGCGCCCATTCCGCACTTTGCAATGGAATGGCTATATACGGTAGCCAGCTGCGATCAGCTCCAATGTAAACTTGTAAATCATCTTTAGTGACTGCGGTAACGACTCCGGGAACTAGACCGCCAATTTCCGTCAATTTACTTAAGATTTCGTCGAGCTTTACCGTATCAATCTCACCTGCAGCCGTTGTGAAATCTTCAACTTTTGATTCAACACCTCGGTAACCGTGGCGCTTGTCATAGTCACGCAAACCCTTCTCTAGCGCCTGTCTCGCAGCTTGTTGCAAACGTGTATCAACTGTGGTGTAAACACGATAGCCTTTGTTATACGCATCTGCAGTTCCAAAGGTATCGACAATAAATGCACGTGCCATCTCACCTATATAAGGTGCGTCTACTTCAACGCGTGGAATATGGCGTGAAGCCGTTACGGGTGCATCTAATGAGTTTTTGTAGGTGTCATTATCAATGAAGCCTAGTTTATGCATTCTCCCCAACACATAGTTCCTACGCACCACAGCTCGTCCTGGATTGATGATTGGATTATATTTTGAAGGTGCTTTTGGTAGACCTGCAATCATCGCAACTTGGGAATAACTTAATTCGTCAACATCAAGTCCATAATAAACATCCGCAGCAGCTCCCACCCCATAGGCACGATTACCCAAATATATTTTATTTAGATATAGCTCAAGGATTTCATCTTTACTAAGTTGGTGCTCTATCTGCAGTGCTAAAAATATCTCGCGCATCTTACGCACATATTTTTTCTCATTGCTGAGGAAAAAATTTCTCGCCAGTTGCATCGTAATAGTGCTGCCACCTGACCGAATTTCACCTGTACGAATCAATTCTGCAGCCGCACGCATGAGTCCCTGATAATCCACTCCCGGATGTTGGTAAAAGCGGTCATCTTCTGCAGCTAGAAATGCTTGTATAACAGGCTGTGGATACTGTTTGATCTGTAATGGCTGGCGGCGCTTTTCGCCATATACCGCAATAAGCTTGCTATCACGGCTAAATACCTTGAGAGGTACCTGTAATTCAACGTCTTTAAGGGTGCTGACACTAGGTAACCCTGGAGCGAAATATAGATATGCACCCACTGCAATGATGCCTACAGCGACGGAGATCCCGAAAATTCCGATGAATACTAGTCGTATTAGCTTTAAAAACAATGGCATATGCTTACAATGAACGTTGCTCTAGTGAGTTATATTAAGAGCAGGGTATCAGAACCTAAATTAAGCGGTTCAGCAAGTATTTTGCTAAACACGCTATTTGATATAGAGTTACACACAGTTCCTAATATACATTTATATAAAACAATCATAACTATCACAATATTTGAATAATTAATTACCAACGTGCTGTTTTTCAATAGAAATAAAGGCCCTGTCGTCGGCCTAGATATTAGCTCTTCCTCGGTGAAGGCCATGGAGTTTTCACAGACCAGCAATGGTTATCGTGTTGACCATTTTGGAGTGGAGCCACTACCTTCAAACGCCGTAACTGAAAAGGTCATCTCGGACGTGGATGCGGTTGGTGAAAGTATTAGACAAGTAATGAAGAAGTCTAGTTCCAAAGCTAAAAACTGTTGTTTAGCCGTAGCTGGGTCAGCAGTGATTACCAAAGTCATTACCATGCCCGCCAATCTAAGTGAAGAAGACTTAGAAGGTCAGATACAACTCGAAGCTGATCAGTACATTCCTTATGCTTTAGAAGAGGTAAACCTAGATTTTGATATTTTAGGTCCTACCGAAGAAAATCCTGAAACCATTGATGTATTACTCGCAGCATCACGCAGCGAAAATGTCGATATGAGGGTCGCTGCCGCAGAAACTGCTGGGCTCACACCGATTGTGATCGATGTAGAAGCCTATGCAATTGAAAATGTATTCCCTATTTTAACTGAGGCCATTGAAAACAGAGGTCGTGACAAAACCGTTGCCATATTAGATATCGGCGCCACTATGACCAGCCTCAATGTGCTTGAAGACCACAAGATGGTATACACACGAGAACAGCCTTTTGGTGGCAAACAATTAACTGAAGAAATCATGCATCAATATGGTCTGACCTTTGAAGAAGCGGGGTTAGCGAAAAAAGAAGGTGGCTTACCAGAGAATTATGTTTCTGATCTATTAGAACCCTTTAAAAATACTGCTGCACAACAGGCAAATCGATTTTTACAATTCTATTATTCAGCTAGCCAGCACGTCACGGTAGACCACTTATTACTAGCCGGCGGTTGCGCTTCAATCCCAGGCTTAGATGAAAGAATAGCCAATGAAACCGGCATACAAACCACAATTGCGAACCCATTTAGCCATCTTTCACTGGGTTCTAAAATAAATCCACAGGCATTAGGCAGTGATGCGGCTTCCATGTTAATCGCATGCGGTCTTGCGCTAAGAGCTTTTGACTGAGGGGCATTTGATTAGTTATGGCTAGAATTAATTTATTACCTTGGCGCGAAACGCGTAGACGCGAACAGCAGAAAGAATTTTATACCTTAATGGGATTAGCAGGAGCTATGTGTGCTGCCGTAGTGCTTCTCACACATTTTGAGATAAATGGCAGAATTGGTCATCAAGAAAAACGTAATCAGTTCCTTACCAATGAAATTAAAGTATTGGATGGAAAAATAGCGGAAATTAAAAAATTAGATTCAACTAGGCAAGCACTAATTGAGCGCATGGATGTAATCCAAAATTTACAAGCCGCTCGGCCAGGAGTAGTGCATTTATTTGATGAATTGGTGAAAACATTGCCTGAAGGTGTACACCTTTCTAGCCTTAAACAATCCGCAAATAGCTTAAAGCTATCTGGCCAAGCTGAGTCGAATGCTCGTGTGTCATCCTATATGCGTAAAATAGAAGATTCTGAGTGGCTAGCTAGCCCAAGCTTAGGGGTGATTGAAACACAAGATACTAAGCTGGCACGAATCAGCAAATTTAGCCTAACTGCGCAACAAATTAATCCTAATATCGAAGAACAAGACAACTAAGCCATGGATTTCCAAGAACTAAAAAATGTAAATCTAACAAATATCGGCACTTCTCCTTTGTGGGTGAAAGTGCTGCTAATTGGTGTAGTTTGCATTGCAATTTTATTTGCAGGCTATTGGCTACACCACAAAAGCCAGTTAGAAGATTTAAAAAGAGTACAAGCAAAAGAAGTAGAACTTAGAGCCACTTTTGAAAATAAGGCTGAGAAAGCGGCAAACTTAGAGCCTTATAAAGTTCAACTCGAAGAAATGCGCCGCACCTTTGGAACTTTGCTACGACAATTACCGAGTAAAACAGAAATTCCTGCACTTATCGTTGATATTTCTCAAACAGGCTTAGCAAGTGGCTTGGAAATTGAGTTATTTAAACCAAACCCTGAGTCCCGCAAAGAATTTTATGCAGAAAAACCTATAAGTTTGCGAGTAAAAGGTGACTACCATCAGTTTGGGGCCTTCGCAAGTGAGATAGCAGCACTTCCTCGAATTGTCACACTGCATAATATTTCGCTTACGCCTAGTGGTAAGAACAAAAACATGACCATGACGGCTACCGCAAAAACCTATCGTTATCTTGAAGAGGATGAGGAATGAAGAGGTTTACTCAAAAGAATTTAATCCCTATCTTATGGGTTTTATTACTAGCCTCGGTTACAGTGCTTTTATCTGGTTGCGGAAGAGAGATGCGCGATTTGGAAGATTATGCAGAAGAAGTTAAATCACGCGAACCTCCTGGCATTGCACCAATTCCAGAAGTAAAGCCTTATCAAAGTTTTAAATATCAAGCTAATAATGCACGTAATCCATTTGACGCGTCGATTTTTGAAGCTAAAATTGTACGAAACATAAGAAAAACGAATTCAACTATTTCGCCCGATCCAAATCGTACACCTGAGTTTTTAGAAAATTTCCCTCTTGATACCTTACGCATGGTAGGAACACTAGAGCAACGCGGCACTCTTTGGGCATTAGTGCAAACGCCTGAAAGAACTATTCAGCGAATTTCTAAAGGAAACTATATTGGTCAAAACAATGGCAAAGTTTTGAATGTGTCTGATGCAGGAATTAAACTCGAAGAGATTATTCCAGACGGTTTTGGCGGCTGGCGCAAACGCGACGGCGGTGTTGCATTAAGTGAATAACATTTATACAAATTCACATAAAAGAATAATTTTTAGAGCTATTATTTACAGGGAAAGCTTAAATACTAAGGGGCATTAGGCCATGAATGAATCATTACTTAACTCACACAGACGTTACACAACAATCATGTTAAACAAAAACCATAAATTTAGAATCAGTGCACTTAAAGGGATTGCTGCACTGCTTCTTTTCATGATGACTATGACGGCATTTGCTCAAAATGAACTTCAAGACATTAAAGTGGCAAGCTTACCTAATGATGAAATTCAGTTATCACTACAGTTTTCTAACCCTCCAAGCGAACCCTTAGCATTTACTATTGATAATCCTGCACGCATTGCCTTAGATTTCCCGGGCACAAACAGTGCGCTAGCAAAACGTTTTCAAAATATTGGTATTGGAATAGCACAAAGTGTCAATGCCGCTGAAGCCGAGGGACGCACAAGAGTGGTAGTCAATTTAAGTCGCATGGAAGAATACAGCGCAAAGGTTTCGGGCAATAACTATATTTTGACTATCGGCTCTAGCATTGTAGCCTCTTCACAACCAACAACCAGCAGCCCAACTGCGCCCACGCAAACCTATTCTAGCAACCGATCAGTAGGCGGAAACAGTATCAGTGATGTAGATTTCAGACGCAGTGAAGGCGGTGCAGGTCGCATAGTCATTAAACTTTCAAATCCAAATATACCAATCAACCTAAATGAACAAGGCGGACGAATAGTTGTCGATTTTGCTAATACATCTTTGCCAAGTAATTTAAGTAAGCGCTGGGATGTAGTTGATTTTGCTACTCCGGTGAAATTATTTGAAACCTTTACCGATGGTGCAAATACCAAAATGATTATTTCACCTGATGCGAGCAAGGAATTTGAACACCTGGCATATCAATCCGATAATCAATACGTTGTTGAAGTTAGAGAAATTCCTGAAGAAATTGCAGAACAACGTAAAAAAGATGTGTTCGAGGGCGAACGACTCTCTTTGAACTTCCAAGACATTGAAGTTCGATCTGTATTACAGCTAATTGCGGACTTTACCAATTTAAATATGGTGGTTAGTGACGCCGTATCTGGAAATTTAACTTTAAGATTAAAGAATGTTCCTTGGGATCAGGCACTGGACATTATATTGAAAACCAAAGGCCTTGGTAAACGCGAAAATGGCAATGTAATTTATGTTGCCCCTAGCGAAGAAATTGCAGCGCGTGAGAAGCTAGAGCTTGAAGCGCAACAACAAGTACAAGAACTGGCGCCTTTGCGGTCTGAATTTATCCAAGTTAATTACGCTCGGGCAGGCGATCTTGCGGCATTATTAAAGTCATCAGAAAACTCGTTGTTGTCCGAACGTGGCAATGTCACCGTTGATGAGCGCACAAATAACTTATTAGTCCAAGATACTGCTCTTAAATTAAATGAAATTCGGCGTCTAGTGGAAAGACTAGATATACCCGTCAAGCAAGTGTTAATTGAATCACGTATTGTCGTTGCCAATGACGACTTCAGTAAAGCACTTGGTGTACGTTTTGGTATATCTAACCGAGATGCTAACTTTGGTCCTGGTACTGGTGACGATGACTTTGATGCCATCGCAGGGAACCTTGAAGGTACAGATGCAGCCCTTAATGGCGCACCAATTTCTCTAAATGATCGATTAAATGTAGATTTACCTGCTGCTGCTGCAACCGGTAGCATTGGCCTAGCTCTAGCAAAGCTGCCACTAGGGTTGATATTAGATTTAGAACTTTCCGCAGCACAATCCGAGAGTCGTGCCGAAGTAATTTCCACTCCTCGAGTGATTGCCTCTAATCAAACTACCGCGCGGATAGAGCAAGGTACAGAAATTCCTTTTCAATCTGCAACCTCAAGTGGTGCCACAGACGTAGAATTCAAGAAGGCGGTTTTATCTCTTGAAGTTACCCCGCAAATTACACCCGATGATCGTGTATCGATGAAGCTATTAGTAACTAATGACTCTATTGGCGCATTAGTACCCTCTGGTTTTGGAGGCACTATCCCATCAATTGATACTAATGAAGTTGAAACAGATGTATTGGTTGATAATGGACAAACCATAGTTTTAGGTGGCGTTTACCAACAAGATAAGTCTAACCAAATAAGCCGAGTACCTTTCTTCGCCGATTTGCCTTTTGTAGGAGTACTGTTTAGAAGCACATCAGTTACAGATAATAAGCAAGAATTATTGGTGTTTATCACTCCTAAAATTATCAGTGAGCAGCTGAAGTTAGTTCGCTAAAAATAGAAGTCCCAAATAGAAACACTGACCCTCTCTATTTCATAGCGAGGGTTTTTTTGTTTTGGTCTATACTCTTACTAAGTTGGACGTTTTGCCTAATGCAAAACGCTTATAATAGAGTTTAATTTTTGGTGGCTTCAAAAAATATCATTCTTATAGGTGCAATGGGTGTTGGTAAATCAACTGTCGGCAAACGCTTAGCTAAAAATCTTGCTATTGACTTCCATGACAGTGATCAGGAGATAGTAGAAAAAACAGGTGTAGATATAGCCACGATTTTTGAGTACGAAGGTGAGCAGGGTTTCCGTAAGCGTGAAGAAAATACTATTAAAGAACTTTGCGCATTAGAAGATATTGTCCTTGCTACAGGCGGCGGAGCAATTTTATCAAAGAATACTCGTGAGTTATTATCAAAATCAGGAACGGTGTTTTACTTAAAAGCTTCCATCGAGACCATATTAAATAGGGCGAAAAGTGAAAACTCTAGACCATTGCTTAAAACATCTAATAAACGAAAAACAATTAGTGAGTTGCTAGCGCAACGAACACCACTTTACGAATCCGTGGCTCACCATACCATCAATACTGATCGACACACGGTCAATTGGTCAGCAGATCAAATCTTAAAGGTTATTCAAAATTGAAATAGTTTATCTTTATGTTAACGAAATAAAAAAATGAAAACCTTTAATGTACAGCTAGGCAAACGAAGTTACCCAATATACATTGGAGAAAATTTGCTTTCCCAGTCGCAGTATTTTCTTGATCACACTGCAAATAAAAATGTATTCATTATTAGTAATGAAAAAGTGGCTACTTTATATCTAGATAAGGTTCTTGATAGTTGCAAAAAACTTAGTTGCGAATTCAAGATTCTGCCTGATGGTGAGCAATTCAAAAATACCAATACTATGGACTCGATTTATAGCTCGCTATTGGAGCAACACTGTGACCGCAACACGACCTTAATTGCGTTGGGAGGTGGCGTTATAGGAGACATCACTGGCTTTGCTGCTGCCACCTATCAACGTGGCATACACTTTATTCAAGTACCTACAACATTATTAGCACAGGTGGATTCTTCAGTGGGTGGCAAAACTGGTGTTAACCATGCGCTTGGAAAAAATATGATCGGCTGTTTTTATCAGCCAAGATGTGTGATCGCTGACCTTAGTACACTCAACACATTGGATGAGCGAGAACTTAGTGCTGGTATTGCAGAAATTATTAAATATGGCTTGATTAGAGACCCTGAATTTTTTATTTGGCTAGAAAATAATATGAGTAAGCTGATCGATCGTGACCTCGACGCATTAGCCTATGCTGTACATCGCTCTTGTGAAAACAAAGCGCAGATTGTGGCTGAAGATGAACTAGAACAGTCTGGAAAACGTGCACTACTAAACTACGGGCATACTTTTGGGCATGCCATAGAGACCGGAACAGGTTATGGCAATTGGTTACATGGCGAAGCAGTTGCATGTGGCATGTTGATGGCTGCTCGCCTGTCCATAAAACAGGGCTGGTTAAGTAAACAAGATTACTCGCGTATCGAAACGCTCATAAAGGTGGCCAATTTACCCACTCGAGCACCTGATAAAATGAGTGTCGAAGATTTTATAGATCTGATGTCTGTAGATAAAAAAGTACGTGATGGAAAATTATATTTAGTGTTACTAAATAAAATTGGAGAGGCTGTTTTAACGGCTAATCTCAAGAATTCCACACTAGAAGAAACACTACGAGAATATTGTAACGAATAAACACATGAACACGGCACCAGCTAAAAATGAACCACAAGACATTGCTACTGTAAGTTTAGCTTCTTATGCTGCGCATGCTAAGCAGAGTTTAGGCCGAGAACATCCAGAAACCAGTGCTAAATATCGCTCAGAATATCAACGTGACCGTGAACGTATAATTCACAGTACTGCATTTCGTAGGCTAGAATATAAGACCCAGGTTTTCGTTAATCACGAAGGTGATTTATTTCGCACCCGTTTAACTCATTCCATAGAGGTTGCACAGATTGCCCGTGCTATCGCACGTGCACTAGACCTTAACGAAGATTTATGTGAAGCCATCTCTTTAGCGCATGATCTTGGGCATACACCGTTTGGCCATGCTGGTCAGGATGCGCTCAATGACTGCATGCAAGAGCATGGTGGATTTGAGCATAATCTACAGTCTTTACGCATCGTCGATAAACTTGAATTAAAATACCCTGAGTACTCAGGTTTAAATTTAATGTTTGAAACCAGAGAAGGCGTCCTTAAACATTGCTCCCGCAAAAATGCTGAGCGTCTTGGTGATTTAGGCAAACGTTTTATACAGCGAATGCAGCCTAGTTTAGAAGCACAATTAGCTAATATAGCTGATCAGATTGCATATAATAACCATGATCTGGACGATGGCTTACGTGCCGGTCTGATCAACGCCAAACAACTCAGCGAAGTTGAATTATTCGATGAAAAATTTGCAAATGTGAGCGCTAAATACCCTAGACTAAGCGAAAGACGTAAAATATACGAATGTATTAGAAGTATAATTAATGAACTAGTTACTGATTTGATCTCTCAAAGTACAGCTGTAATCAGAGATATAAAGCCTGTAACCATTAAAGATGTGCGTACTGAATCCAAGCCAATGATTCAATTTAGCGAGTCCATGCGTTTAAAAAACCGCCAACTTAAGACATTTTTGAATAAAAATTTATATCAGCATTATAAGGTCCATCGCATGAGCCAAAAAGCGAAAAAAATAATATTGGATCTATACACATCGTTTTATAATGACATCAAGCTGATGCCTGACGATTACCAAGAGTATGCATCTGCTGCTCAACAACAAAAGGGTGACCATGGCAGAGCACGCACTGTTGCAGACTATATTGCTGGAATGACAGACCGCTACGCAATTGCAGAACACGAACGTATATTCAATGCAAAAATCATCTGAACAACGCTACAGCACTCATGCTATCGATAAATTAGGTATGGATTTTATATCAATAGAATGCCTAGAAAAATTAGGCCTTGATCAAAACCCATTTATTGATCATGCGCGAGATCCTTTTCTTTTCTCTGACAAGCAGCTTGAAATGTCCATGAATATATTGGTGGACTATTTAATAAATCAAAATTCGACGATTGTATTACTTGGTGAAGTAGGGATTGGGAAAACCACTCATCTGCGTACGCTGTTACGCAAAGGGTATCAACAATTCAACTTCTGCACACTGCGTGCAAAACCTAAAATAACCTTTGCCGAAATCGAACAAAAAATTAAAGAGCGTTGGCGTCTACCACAAAACGTCGACGAAGATGGAATACAACTTGATATTGATAGCAAAGAACACTTAACCACTAGTGAGCACATAAAAAAGTATATAGAGGATAATAAGCAACCAGTGCTAATTATCGACGATGCGCATAGGCTACAGAATAATGTACTCGACGAATTACTAAAGCTTAAGCATCACGTGGGGCTTCAGTCACCACACACAATGGGGCTAGTACTTGCTTCAGAACCAGTTTTGCAAACCCGGCTCGCTGAATTAGAACAAATTAACCCAGCTGCAACACAGATTTATCAGATAAATGTACGCTCATTCGATATGACCCAGTGCAAAGAATACATTCAATATCGTATGGATAAAGCTGGAGCAAGTAGTGAACCCCTATTGAGTTCAGAAAAAGTAACTGAAATCTATACAAAATCAAAAGGCTTGCCCAAACACATTAATAAGTTAGCGCGAGAAGAAATTTCAAAGTTGTGTGAAGAAAATACTACTGCGATAAACACCACAAGTAAGCTCAAGTCTAGTCCAAGCATGCGTCTCGGCCTGATTTTAGCAGGACTAATAGGTCTTGTGGTAATATTTACTGTCGTAACTGATAAACCCAGTAAACCTGATGAGTCTGTTTCTCTAGATTTAAGCAAGCCAAAAGTAGAACAAGAAAACATAGCCACTAAAGATCAGGCCGTAGCAACAAAACCAAAAATTGAATCTGACAAAGAAGAACTCGCTACTAAACAAAAACAAACAAGTGCTGTTTCTAAATCTAGTAAAAAACCTATAGCTAAACCTTATGTAGCACCTTTAGTACTAGGGCCTCTACAAGATAGCAAACCGAGCGTTCAGACCGAATCACAAATTAAACAATCAAAACCAACTAGTAGTCCCGAAACTGTTAGCAAGCAGACGAAGGCTAAAGATTCAACTACATTAGTTCACTCATCAGACTGGATACTAGAGCAAGACCCTAAGGCTTATACTATTCAAATCGTGGCTACCCCAAATGAAAAAAATCTACAGGATTTTGCTAAGAAAAATTCATTAGATGAAAATACGGCTTACTACAAAAAAACTTCTGCGGATAAAATTTGGTTCGTTCTTGTACACGGCATCTATAGTTCGCGACAAGACGCACTTAGTGGTATCGAAACACTTTCAGATTCACTGAAAAAAAATACTCCTTATCCGGTTCAAATAAAGTACCTGCAAGAAGTTATACGCCAGTAATTACTATTGAACTGTAATCTCTAGAAACATAGGCCATTTTGGTCTAATTCAACGGCTCCCTCAGGTCATCGTACAGTCAAGACGATTAACCCGAAAAAAAATAATGATTCTATTCGCCGCCACAGGCTTTAAGTTTTGCTACGATAGGTCCATCATCTTAGCTTTGTAAACTCTTCCTTTTATCTTTAAGTCAAATCTAGATCATAGTGTCCTCGAGAATCCCACAAGCCTTCATCGATGAAGTAGTTACTCGTACCGATATTGTTGAGCTTATCGATAATCATGTTTCTTTAAAAAAGAAAGGCAAGGAATATGCTGCATGTTGTCCTTTCCATAACGAAAAAACCGCCTCATTTACCGTAAGTCCTGAGAAGCAGTTTTACCATTGCTTCGGTTGTGGTGCGCATGGCACAGCGTTAGGTTTTTTAATGGAATACGAGCGCCTTGATTTCATAGAAGCGGTTGAAGTCCTTGCACAACAACATGGACTAGAGATTCCTCAGGACGAAATAAATTTTGTAAAAAATGATCATCAAGATTTATATATTTTACTTGAACAGGCCAGTACTTATTTTCAAAAAAATCTACGCCAACAACAACATGCTATTGATTATTTAAAAAATCGTGGAGTAAGTGGAGAGGTTGCTGCTAAATATGATCTAGGCTATGCCGAAGATGGATTTGAATACTTACTTAAACAATTTGACAACTCAGCAACTAAAGAACAGCTGATTGAAATTGGTTTAATTAAAAAAAGCGAAAAAGGAAGCTTATATGATCGGTTTCGCAACAGAATTGTATTCCCAATTAAAGATCGTCGCGGTCGAGTTATCGGTTTTGGCGGCAGAGTATTAGATGATGCGGTACCCAAATATTTAAACTCTCCTGAAACACCAGTATTTCATAAAAGTGATGCGCTTTATGGTTTATATGAGGCGCGAAAATCTAAGCATACAACCAAATCCTTAATTGTAGTTGAAGGCTATATGGACGTTGTCGCCCTTGCGCAACATGGTATAGACAATGTGGTGGCTACATTAGGCACCGCAACAACTTCGCAACACATACAACAACTATATCGCTGCACTCAAGAAATTATATTTTGTTTTGATGGTGATCGTGCAGGAAGAGAAGCTGCCTGGCGTGCTGCACAACAAACCATCCCATTATTTAAAGATGGTCTTGAAGCAAAATTTTTATTCCTGCCACAAGGTGAAGACCCAGATAGTTTAATCCGCACACGTGGAAAAGAGATATTTTTACAATACGTTGATGAAGGTGATTCATTATCAACCTTTATATTTTCGAAACTAAGTGAAGACGTAGATACCAGAACTCCATCTGGTAAAGCAAGATTGGCACAAATTGCTAAACCCTTATTAGAAAAATTTCCTGGCGGCGTGTTTAAGAAATTAGTATTTGAAGAATTAGAAAAAAAAGTTGGGGCGCCCATCCATTATGATGTCTCTGCTACAAAACCAACAAAACCTATTATGCCAACAAATAACAAAGCCACGCCGGTGCGTTTAGCGGTTGCAGCACTACTGCATCAACCATCGTTAGCTTTAGATATTGATTCTATTGACCATCTAGAAAACTGTGACCTTTCCGGTGTGCCATTGCTAACCAAGATTATAAATATTTGGAAACTGGAGCCGTCCCTAAGCCATGCCGCCTTAATCGAACGCTTTCGTGATCAACCTGAAGAGCAGCAAATACAGAAGCTGATGTCTTGGGCTCCACCTGAATTGGCCGAGCCTAAACTGGCCCTGGAAGATGCTCTAAACTGGATCAAGCGTAAAACTCAGGCATCACGCGTGCAGGAACTCATTGATAAACAAAGCACTGACGGGCTTACCGAAGATGAACGGCAAGAATTCAAGAACTTACTTCACCAAAAAGCATCATAAGTACTACCTATATCAGGGTTTTCTGATAGACTTGACGGTTCACCCAGCAATCCTTCAAATCTGAGTTTGGAACAAAATGGACGAAGATCAACAATCCAGCATTAAACAACTAATCGCCAAAGGCAAAGAACAAGGTTATCTCACTTATGCAGAGGTAAATGACCACTTGCCGAGCGGAATTGTTGACCCTGAACAAATCGAAGACATCGTTAGCATGATTAACGACATGGGTATCAAGGTCCATGAACAAGCGCCGGATGCAGATAGTTTAATATTATCTGACAGCGCGGCCACTGATGATGATGTAGAAGAAGAAGCTGCTGCTGCGTTAGCAACAGTAGATAGTGAATTTGGTCGCACCACAGACCCGGTTCGCATGTATATGCGTGAGATGGGCATCGTTAACCTATTAACACGCGAGGGCGAAATTAAAATCGCCAAGCGTATTGAAGATGGTTTGCGTCAAGTTCTATTCGCGATTGGTCACTACCCGGCGACGATCGAAAAATTATTATTCATGTACAACAAGGTTGAAGCCGAAGAGCTACGACTAACTGACTTGATTACCGGTTTTGTTGACCCAGATGAAGACACTGATGCAATCCCTCCACCTGCTGCACAACAACAAGCAGAAAGAGAAAAAAATCAACCCGGCGATGAAGAAGAAGAAGAAATAGATACCGGACCTGATCCTGAGGAAGCTCGCGCTTTCTTTAAAGGGTTAGAAAAATTATTCAAAAAGCTTTCCAACTCAACCATTGCGGATAATGAGAAAAAACTAGCCAAAGCACGTGAAAAGCTTGCTGAAGAATTTACTATGGTTAAATTAGTACCAAAGATCGTAGATATTCTTACTGAAGACGTGCGCATAATGATGAACCGCATCCGGTCTCATGAACGCAGCATTATGCAAATTTGTGTGCATGACGCGAAAATGCCACGCAACAAATTCATTGAATCTTTCACAGGTAGTGAAACCGATGTTAAATGGGTAGATACACACGCTAAAGCAAAATTCTCTAAGGTACTTACCGAATTCAAACCAGAAATTAAAAAAGAACAAGAAAAGCTCATTCTAATTGAAGGCGAAATCGCCCTTACAATAGGCGAAATTAAAGACATTAACCGTCGTATGTCAATTGGTGAAGCTAAAGCAAGACGTGCAAAGAAAGAAATGGTTGAAGCAAATCTACGCTTAGTTATTTCGATTGCAAAGAAATACACCAATCGCGGCTTACAGTTCTTAGACTTAATTCAAGAAGGCAATATTGGTTTAATGAAAGCGGTAGATAAATTTGAATATCGCCGCGGTTACAAGTTCTCTACCTATGCTACTTGGTGGATTCGACAAGCCATTACGCGTTCCATTGCTGACCAGGCACGTACCATTCGAATTCCTGTGCATATGATTGAGACCATTAACAAACTCAATCGTATCTCGCGTCAAATGCTACAAGAGATGGGTCGTGAAGCGACTCCTGAAGAACTAGCAGAACGCATGGAAATGCCTGAAGATAAAGTGCGTAAAGTACTCAAGATAGCCAAAGAACCAATCTCGATGGAAACTCCGATTGGTGATGATGAAGATTCACATCTTGGCGACTTTATTGAGGACCTCAACATCCTCTCGCCTGATGATTCGGCCACCAGTGAATCCCTGCGCGAATCCACCAAGGACATTCTGACCAC
>CAYXVH010000019.1:0-17318 GCA_964468615.1 uncultured Thiotrichales bacterium
TCACGCGGCTATCACCGCACACTTAAACTCGCGCGAAGCATTGCAGATCTAGATATTTCGGATAGCATCGAAACTAATCACCTCAGTGAGGCAATTAGTTATCGACAATATGATCGTCTACTAAACAAGTAGGCTCAATAGCAATTAGATTTAGTAACAGGTAGTTAGTTTACTTAACCGATTCCAGCATGTAGTCAACGACCTTCTTAATGTCGTCATCCGAGTAATCCGCACGACCACCCTTAGCAGGCATCGTACCAATACCATTTATTGCACTAGAATAAAGTGCATCTTCACCTTTCGCTAAACGTGGACCCCATCCTGCTTTGTCACCAAGTTTTGGTGCATTAAGCACACCAGCGTTATGACATGCAGCACAAGCAGTGTATAAGTCTTCAGCACTTTTACTCGCACCTGTATCATTCGCTGCTACATTTGTATCAGCAGAACCTTCATTGCCTTCACTCGCATTAACTGGGGTAACACCTGCGATAGCTAAAGTACCGACGGGTTGAATTCGATCTTCAATATTCCCCTGCACAAGACTATCTTCATAATAATCAGTGCTTGTGAGTGTATTTGAAATAACTAAAATAATGACTGTGAGCGCTATTAGCACACCTACAATAGTCATCAATGTCGTTGCAAACTGATTGTCCTTCACACAAACTCCTAATTTTTGTTGATTCCTAAACTAAGCGTGGCAAATTATAGTGAATGCGCGACATGAAACCAATCACCTATAGCAGTTAAAAATGGGTAAATTTCTAGGTAGTCTCACTATTCTATTCGACATAATACCTCTAAATATGAATTAATCTGGACCCATCATGCCTTTCCCAGCCAGCCCAGACCCCCATGCCATTGGCATCTTGGTACTAACCATCATCGCCTTAATACTGTTCACGCGTGAGAACATCCCTCTAGAAACTTCTAGCCTATTAGTGATAGCTATTTTGGCAGTAGGGTTTGAGCTGTTTCCCTATCAAACTGAAGGCCAGAAATTCCACTCCATAGGCCTATTCTCAGGATTTGGGCACGAGGCACTGATAGCGGTGTGTGCCTTGATGATTGCTGGACAAGCATTGGTACGCACCGGCGCACTCGAACCCATAGGGCGTTCGCTAGCGAAACTTTGGCGTATTAGCCCATTACTATCCTTGTTATTAACGCTAGTGATAGGTGCGGTGTTAAGTGCGTTTATTAATAACGCTCCTGTAGTCGTACTGCTGCTGCCCATTTTAGTGAGCGTTTCACTACGAACTAATCGTTCACCTTCTGGTGTGTTAATGCCAATGGGCTTTGCCACACTGGTAGGCGGTATGTGCACAACCATAGGCACCTCTACCAACTTATTAGTGGTATCCGTTGCCTCTGACATGGGTGTGGAAAAATTTTCCATGTTTGATTTTTTACTGCCAGCAAGTATTGCATCGGTAATTGGCATTGCATACTTATGGCTGATTGCACCACTGATTGTTTCGGAACGTGACACACCTTTATCCGATAGCTCTCCGCGCGTGTTTCTAGCACAGTTACACATACCCGAAGAAAGTCGTGCAGTTGGGAAAACTCTAGCGCAACTTATCAAGCTCACCAGTGGCGCGATGAAGGTAGAGCGCATTCAACGCGGCGAAGATACACAACTTTCATTATTGCCGGATGTAGAAATTAAAGCAGGTGATCGCTTGTTCGTTCGCGACACACCTAAAGAATTAAAAGAATATGAAGACGTCCTAGGAGCGACACTTTATTCTAAAAACAATGAAATCATCGCAGGAGATGAATTAAAGTCCACCTCACAACAACAGTTAGCAGAAATTGTCGTTTCACAAGGCTCGCCGCTAGAAAACACCACGCTTTCGCGTTTGCGTTTTCATGATCGTTATCAACTTATCCCGCTTGCATTGCACCACGCAGGCACAACCATCGACACACTGCATTCAGGTGTACGTGAAGTGTGGTTACGCACAGGCGATATTATTTTGGTGCAGGGTAAAGCCGAAGCACTGAAAAAACTGAAACAAAGTGGTGAACTATTAGTATTAGATTCCACAGAAGATCTCCCGCATTCTGCTAAAGCGCCGCTAGCGCTATGGATCATGATTGCCATAGTGGCAACCGCTGCACTAGGTATTCTGCCTATTGCCATTAGTGCAGTTTGCGGAGTGTTGTTGTTGATTGTTACTGGCTGTTTAAACTGGCGTGATGCCACACAAGCACTCAGTACACCTATAGTTCTGATTGTCGTAGCAAGTTTAGCCATGGGTGGTGCACTACTGACTACGGGTGGCACAGAATACTTAGCCAGTGTATTTCTTTATCTCACAGCGGGCGCAAGCGCGCCGATTGTACTAAGCGGTTTAATGTTACTAATGGCATTACTCACTAATATTGTTTCCAACAATGCAGCAGCTGTAATCGGCACACCTGTTGCGGTAAGCATTGCTCAACAACTAAATCAACCTGCAGCTCCTTTTATCTTGGCCGTATTATTTGGCGCCAATATGAGTTACATCACACCGATGGCCTACAAAACCAATTTGTTAGTCATGAATGCTGGTGGTTATAAATTTATGGATTTTGTAAAAGTCGGCACACCGCTAACGATAATTATGTGGCTAAGTTATTCGTGGCTATTGCCGTGGATTTATGATTTATAAAAATACCTTTGCCAGATCAGCCGAAACCAAATTAATTACAAGATATACTAACGGACTAATGAGTACTTTTAGAAGAACTCTGGCAACCATTCATTAAATCTTCAGCCATTGAACCAAGTTCTACAATCAAATCAATTTCATCATTGTCAAATCTTCTGAGTCGTGTATCAACTAAGCACAGTGTACCAATATTCATTCCTGAATCAGACTGAAAAACAAAACTAATATAAGAGCGCACCCAAGGTTCACCTACCACAAGCGGACTATCAAAAAATCGACTGTCTTCGTTCGTATCACATATTTCATAAATTCGCCCCCAAGGATGAATGCTTGTAGTTTCACAAATTGCATGAGCGCAAATGGAAATATCTCTTGGTATTTCTGTTGATTCAATTCCCCATGCAGACTTAATCCACTGGCGATCGGAATCTATAAGGGTAATCAGTGCGATTGGCACTTGAAGCTTTTCCGCTACAAACCACGTAATGCAATCAAACCGAACATCAGGTGAAGTATCGAGAATTTCTAGTGCACGCAATGCGGCTAATCGACTAGATTCATTTTGCGGAATCGGGGGAAATAACATACCTTGCTCCAACCAAGTAGTATCAAATTATAATAATTCACAATTAGAACTAAATAAAGAGAGTGATAGTCCTTTTAAGTGAGATATCTGTATTTATTTAGCTGAAAATATCAATGCCTGCTTACGGCCAATAGAATCAGATCTTATTTTTCTCTCTTTGTATTTGCATAGATTTGATCATGCCTTCAAGTTTTGTATGGGGTTTTCGTAAAATTACTAACACATAGTGAAAATGTTCATTATGAATCTTAAGTAATTATTTAAGAAAATACATTAGTGCCGATATGCACAACAACGCTATTCCTAGCAAACGAATAAGATTAGTACTCGACAATGACACGTGAGCATTACTTAGATCGCTCTGAGATCGTAAATTAAATTTCATAAATTCAACATATAAAATTTGAATAGCTTTTGGAAAAACCAAACCAATTAAGCCTAGTAGTCCAAAAAACAATATCAATACATTCACATTAGTCATCGTTAATTACCATTGATAAATACACGTTTTTTTATGCCTTCTTATGGCCATTAGCCGTCATCCATCCAGTATAATTTAGTCTTTATACTATCTCACTTACAGATGTTCAGCTGCTTGCTATAAAATTGAACTCAAGTTTCATTTAGGTATTTTAATCGCATGCTTTCTCTACTTCGCTCACTCACTTTCTTGATGTTTTGTTCAGGCTTGCTTGTTGCCTGCTCACATTCACCACAACACAGCGAGACAACAAGTAAAACCAAAGTAGCGGCGGCTAAAAGTAATCAGAAAAGTCTTAATGCAGGTGATGAAATTGCGAATTTAGCCAAATCATTATTGGGCAATCCGTATAAATATGGCGGTGCGTCACCAAAGGGTTTTGATTGCAGTGGCTTGGTGTATTACACACACGGAAAATTGGGAATTCGTACACCACGCACATCGTTGCAACAATATAAAAACGCAAAGAACATCAAGCTTAGTAAATTACATTCTGGAGATTTAGTATTTTTTACTCTAAATAAGGCAAACGTTTCGCATGTTGGAATTTATCTGGGTAACGGTCGATTTATACATGCTCCAAAAAGTGGCAAGCGTGTAACGGTGAATAATTTAAACGATGATTTTTGGCGACCACGAATCGTCAGCGGTGGGCGTTTATATTAGCTTTTTAAGCTGCTGCTATGCCCTAAAATTGAAGCCATTAAACTCCCCATCTATCACCTCGGTCATCCCTCTTATCTCCATTCAGCCCATAGTCACCCACGTATTCTCTAAGATAGCTTGACCTTAAACATGGATGTATAAAGGTAACGTAAAGTGGACAAGGAAGTTAAAGACGCTGTCAGAAAGATTTTTAATAATCTTAGAAAGAAGCAGCCCAGAATGGAATCGCGAAGAAGTGATCGGGTTGATGTCGATAAATTAATTCGCGACTATCAGGAATTAGATCCTCAAATTCGCAGCAAAGAATAAACTTAGTAAACTATTCAGCACTCTCTTCAGTAGTGCTTGCAGCTGCAACCGCACCAGCTTCTTGTTCAGCCAACATATTTATCACTCGTATCACATTTTCATGACCACCTGCATCACCACCAGAGGTACGATATTTACCATTAATGATTACCGTAGGCACTGAGCTTGAGCCATATTGACGAACCAATTGACCAGAGCGATTAATTTTGGTCTCTACATATAAAGAATCATAAGCGCTTTTGAATTTTTCTGCATCGACATCATGCTGGGATAAAAACCGCGCCATCGATTCTACATCGCGTAAACGTCTACCCTGAACATGAATCGCTTCAAAGAATATAGGATGCATTCTTTCTAGCTCACCCATGGTTTCTAATGCGTAATAGGCTCGTGCGTGCGCTAGCCAGCCTCGATTAAGTACTGCAGGCATACGGGTGAAGCTTATGTAGTCTGCCTTGGTATCTTTCCAGCCAGCCAAATGTGGCTCAAACTGAAAACAGTGTGGGCAGCCATACCAAAATAATTCCAACACTTCTACTTGGCCATCTTCTACATCCGTCTCAACTACTGGTGAAATGCGATGGTAGTGCTTACCTTCTACAAAATTAGTAACTGGTTCGTGATCATGACCATCTTCAGCATTAGCGCTTACGACTAATAATGAAAAGATTAGAGCGACAAGTACGCTCGAAAAAATACGATGGAGATTGTACATATTCATAATTTTATTATTAGACAAAGTGTTTGTTACTAAAATAGACACTGTTAATTAACAGTAGTTCTGGCATTGTTAGACAATTTCTACCGCTTATCTTGTTAACTTATCGGGTTAATTTTTTGGTTTCAATTCCTAGCAAACGTTTAGTGCAAACCAGAAATATATTCAGCAACTGCGTCGATTTCAGTATCGCTTAAATAGGTTGCGATATCTTTCATCATGTTCAAATTATCATCAGGCTGATATCTAGCACCACTGCGATAAGACCTTAATTGTGCTGCGGTATATACCGAGTGCTGGCCCGCTAATTGAGGGAATTTTGCAGCTTCATTGCCGATACCGTCTGGTGCATGACAAGACATGCAAGCTGGCACACCCGTCTCAGCATTGCCGCCACGATAAATTCGCTCGCCAATGATATATAACTTTTCGCTTTGAAATTCTTTATCTGGATCTGCACTACCGGTATTAACTGCTTGGCTTGAATAATAGGCTGCCAAGTCTTCTATATCTTGACTAGATAAACTTTCAGCTTGAGGGTTCATCAGTGTATTCACGCGTACTTTTTCTTTAAAAAGCTTAAGTTGATCCACTAAATATTGTTCGCCTTGCCCGGCTAATTTAGGCCAAGCTGGATTAGCACTCACTCCACCCACACCATGACATGCTGCACATGGCTCAGATTTTTGTTTGCCTGCTTCTGCATTACCTGCCGCTTGTGCGCCACTTACATAAAATCCGGCTAAAATTAATACTGCGATTAGCAAACACTGTTTTCTCTTCATGTATAGAATCCTTAACTACAGAAAATTAATATTGGTAACTAGACTTTGTTTTTAAACTATATAGGGTTCAAGCTTATATTGAATTAGACCCGTCCAAAACTGCTCACAGGTATAGCATATAGTACTGATGGCCGCAAAACAGCCAAACCATAAGATCTATTACCTAACTAAGAAAACTCACTGATAATGAGCTGAAATGTTGTAGACGTAATTGTTCAGCTCAAACGCGTTAAAATCTATCTTACTTACTGAATATCCACCCATATAGGCCTCTAGATGACTACCCTGCTTTCACAAGCACAATTCCTGCGCAGCGCTTCCTCTGAGAAAGATTTTCCAGATGACATTAAAGCCGAAATTGCTTTCTGTGGACGTTCAAACGCAGGCAAGTCGAGTGCAATCAATACTCTCTGCCGTCAAAATTCTTTGTGTCGCACCAGTAAGACCCCAGGGCGTACCCAGTTAGTCAATTTCTTCAAACTAGATGGAGACACATGTTTGGTCGATCTGCCTGGTTATGGCTACGCCAAAGCCCCTGTCAAAGTTCAGCAACAGTGGCAGAAGTTAATGGAAGCTTATCTCATGCATAGAAAGCAACTCTGTGGATTGGTATTGTTGATGGATATACGTCACCCGCTCACAGAAATTGATTGGACTATGATTCGTTGGACAAACCACAATCATCTTCCACTGTATATCTTGTTGACCAAGGCGGATAAGGTAAATCGAAACCATACGGTAAAAACCATGACTCAAGTCAGCTCTAAACTGGAGCAAGAAGGATTTGAATGTGGCATTCAGACGTTCTCGGCCACCAAGCAAGTTGGCTTAAGCCAAGCTCAAAATAAAATCAGAGCGTGGTTAGATTCAGCCATGACCGATGAAAATGAAAAAAAACGCCCCGGATAAACATTAGATAACCGGGGCTAAAAATGACTCGGTTGGGGAGACCGAGTCTTTGTATCCCGCTAAGGGAGGGAAGCGGGTAACGCTATTGCGTTGTAAGTTAGAGGGTCGTTACTAGAAAAAGTTCGCCAAAAATAGCGTATATAGACGATAGATATGGCTAATAAATAAACGGCATATCGCTTCATAGCTATCAAGAAAGCGGCGTTTGGATATAGAGAAATCTAAAAACGCTTTTTTACAGAGACCCCATAAACCTCAGTGTCTTCATCCGGAAGCGTTATATTGTTGTGGTATTTAGACTTTTGACGTAGATCGTCTAAGCCATCACCTTGGTAAATTTCAAATGAAATTAAGGGCTGTTCTGATACAGCAGGCTCATCTGAAAAACCTGTTGTCGCTACAGACTTAGGTAAAACCAAATGCTCATACAGCTTAATAACTCTTGCTCGCTGCGACAGATCGGGTGTCCATGAAAATGGATGGGCATACAATTGGCTTGAGACAGCCAAATTATCTTTATATGCAGATATATCTAAATTTAGCTCTGGTTCAACTGCACTAGCGATTTGCGCGACCGAAGCCATCGACACTAAAGCTGCAAGAAGAATGGCTGCTGTAATGATGTTCCTTATCATTATCCCTCCTAATAAAGAGAGTAAGTAATTTTCACTTAATAAAGCGTCCCAACTCCAAGTGGATTAGCAAGAATTATATTTCTGCTTTACTGCTCTGCGCATAGAGCAAGATAAAGGGTGAGGGCAATATGATAAGTGGAAATTTTTCTACGTCATGCAAGTACACATAGAGGTAACTAACTGATATTGAAATTAGCCTTAAAATCTAATGAGCTTCATCCCAGTTTGCACCAATGGCTGCATCTACAACTAATGGCACGGATAACTCTGCAGCCGCCTCCATTTGTGCAATTACACTATCTTTTGTCGACTCAATCACACTATCTTCCACTTCAAAAACCAATTCATCATGCACTTGCATAATCATTTTACATTCTGGAGTAATCGTTGGATTTTTATCTAGCAACCAAGAATCAATATTTATCATTGCACGTTTAATAATGTCTGCCGCGGTACCTTGCATAGGCGCATTAATTGCAGTGCGTTCGGCATATTGGCGCCGTTGCACATTTTTATTATTGATGTCTGGCAGATAAAGCCTCCTGCCGAATAATGTTTCTACATAGCCCTGCTCACGTGCTTGCTCGCGAATGCCATCCATATATTTTTTCACACCAGGGTAACGCTCGAAATATAAACTTACATATTGCTGAGCTTCAGTACGCGTAATACCTAATTGTTTAGCTAAACCAAATGCTGACATACCATAGATCAAACCAAAATTAATCGCTTTCGCAGCACGACGCTGTTCAGACTCCACGGCATCTAACTCAAGATCAAATACTTCTGCTGCCGTAGCACGATGAATATCTTCACCTTGTGCAAACGCTTCACACAGTCTTTCATCTTTAGATAAGTGCGCCATAATGCGCAATTCGATTTGCGAATAATCCGCAGCCAAAACTTGATAACCCTTGGGCGCAATGAAAGCCTGTCGCACACGTCTACCTTCCTCAGTACGAATTGGGATGTTTTGTAAATTTGGATCAGAAGAAGACAATCTTCCTGTAATCGCCACCGCTTGATGGTAGGAAGTATGTACACGCTTGGTTTTAGTATTAATTAACGTAGGTAATTTATCTACATAAGTTGATTTAAGCTTACTCAAGGTGCGGTGCTCTAAAATTATTTTAGGCAATGGGTAATCAACCGCTAATTCTTGCAACACATCCTCAGCAGTTGAAGGCTGCCCTTTTGGTGTTTTGCGAATAACCGGTATACCCTGCTTTTCAAATAATATTTCTTGAATCTGTTTCGGCGAACTTAAATTAAACGGACCGTCCGCCAATCCATAAGCTTCTTTTTCTACTTCAGCAATTCTTTTGGTTAATTGCTTGCCTTGCTTAGCAAGTATCTTGTCGTCTAGCATTACCCCATTGCGTTCGATATTGGAAAGTACCTTCAGCATTGGTAGCTCTATCGTTTCATAAAGCTCTTTTTGCTTGTTCTTGTTCTTTTTCGTTAGCTCAGACCAAAACTCTTGGTGTAAACGCAACACCATATCGGCATCTTCCGCTGCGTAATCAAGTGCCACACCTAAATCAACCTGGTCAAAAGTAATTTGCTTAACACCCTTACCCGCAACATCTTCAAAATGAATATTAGTGTGCTGCAAATGTTTTTCGCACAATGTGTCTAGGTCATGCCGGCTAGCAACAGAATTACAAACATAGGACTCCAGCATCGTGTCATGCTGAATGCCGTCCAACTGAATACCATGATTTAATAAAACACTACGATCATATTTTAAGTTATGGCCTATGATCTTAGCCTTGCCGCTATTCAATATTGGCTCAAGACTTTTTAACACCTCATCCCGATCTAATTGTTTAGGCGCACCCGAGTAGGCATGCGCGAGCGGAACATAGGCCGCCTCACCCGCCTCAACTGCAAAAGACAAGCCCACCACATTGGCTTGCATATAATCTAGACTGTCGGTCTCGGTATCAAAAGCCACTAAATCAGCTTGCTGAAGTTTCTTTAGCCAACGAGTGAAATCTTTTTGAGTTAGTATTAGCTCATAAGAAGCTTCTTCGATGTCTACTGTCTTTACCGTTTTGCTTTCTTCCGCAGCTACATCGCTACCATCATGGTTTTCTTCACCGTGCTGCTCATTTAATTTTTTCAGCCAAGTTTTAAATTCGAGTTGCGTATAAAGTTGTCTTAGCCTTGGCGCATCTTCTGCTTGAATTTTTAATTCATCAATGCTGGTGGATAATTCCAGATCACAACGAATTGTAGTGAGGTCAACCGACATAGGTAGTTGATCGATATGCGCACGAAATTTTTCACCGACTTTGCCTTTAATTGCATCGGCGTTTTTAATAATTTCATCTAAGGTTTCATATTCATTCAGCCATTTAGCAGCAGTCTTTGGTCCAACACTCGGTACACCTGGAATGTTGTCAGATTTATCCCCTATCAACGCCAAATACTCAATGATTTGATGCGGTGCAACGCCAAACTTATCCAGCACCCCATCGGCATTCATTTTTGTGTCGGTCATGGTGTTAACCAAGGTGACTTGATCATTTACCAGTTGCGCCATATCTTTATCACCGGTTGATATCAGCACTTCGTAGCCTTGATCGGCTGCTTGCTTTGCCAGTGTGCCAATCACATCGTCTGCTTCAACGCCACTTTCTGAAATCAGCGGCAAACCCAAAGCACGTACCGTATCGTGCAGAGGTTCAATTTGAACACGTAACTCTTCCGGCATCGGTGGACGATTGGCTTTATATTCTTTGTACATGTCATGACGGAAGGTTTTGCCTTTGGCATCAAACACGACCGCAATATGGCTTGGTTTTTCATTACCGAGCAATCTATTCAGCATGCTTACCACACCACGAATAGCGCCGGTGGGCATGCCTTCAGAATTTTCCAAGTTTTGCAGGTTAGGAATGTGAAAAGCGCGGTACAGATACGAAGAGCCATCGACTAAAACAATTGGCGGTTTGGGTTTTGATTGCGAATTTTCTTGTGATTTTTTTGGCATTGATTAAGAAGTTATTACTAGTGATCAGTCAGCTGGAACGTTATCATGTCGCTAAATTTGAAACATGAAAGTGGTTAAATATATTCCACATCTTGCATCAGGTATCTGATAGCTTAATTGTTGATCGAATTTATTAAGAAAATTATCTTCCTCTTATGAAAGCTCTGATTTATTAATGCAATGGTTGCTACGAGGCAAAGATATTTTTAACGAAGTATCGAGATAAATCAGAGCATTCTCAATAGTAAATATAAGAATTACAGTTAAAAAGTATGTCTGTCTACACAAACATCGAGCAATCTGAGCTTGAAGTTTTTCTAAGTAATTATTCCTTAGGTGCATTAGTAAGCTACCAAGGTATCAACGCGGGCATCGAAAACACCAATTATTTTGTTACCACTGAAAATGGTGAGTTTGTCTTAACCATTTTTGAAGAAGTCGGATTTGACACCTTACCTTATTATTTAAATTTCATGGCACATCTATCAGACCATGGTATGCCCACAGCGCACCCCATCGCCGACTTGCACAATAACTATGTGCGTGTATTAAAGGATAAACCTGCAGCCATTGTCAGACGCTTAGAAGGTAAAAATGAGCTAGAACCAAACAATGCTCACTGTACTGCGGTAGGACACGCACTGACACAGATGCATACCATAGGTGAATCATACGAAGGAGTGCTAGAAAATCCACGCGGATTCTCTTGGGCTGAAAAGACTGCAGAACGAGTATTTAGCCATCTATCGAGTGATGAGCAAATCATTCTGGAACAGGAAATTCATCACCGCAAACAGGTTTTGCCTGACGATCTACCCAAAGGCGTCATCCATGCAGATCTATTTCGTGACAACGTAATGTTTAAGGATCAAGCACTCACAGGAATTATCGATTTTTATTATGCTTGCAACGATTCATTTCTATATGACCTCGCCGTTACCGTGAATGATTGGTGTAGTAATGATAGTGGTGAGTTAAATATGGATTGCTATAACGCTTTAATAAATGCCTACCAAGCTGAACGGACTTTTCATCCACAAGAACTAAACGTTTGGCCTTATATGTTGCGCGCCGCGGCACTACGCTTCTGGTTGTCGCGCCTACAAGATAAGATTTTTCCTAAAGATGGTGAAATTACTCACATCAAAGACCCAGACACTTTTAAAAATATTTTATTAGCACGCATAGCACATTCACCCAGTTTAAGTAATTAAATGCAAAATCTTTGCGACAAAATCGATGCGTTAAATGAGCGTGTTGGCAAGCTTGCCGCTTGGTTAGTGTTAACAATGGTATTCATAACTTTTTTGGTGGTAGTACTGCGTTACGGATTTAACTTTGGACGCATTGCATTACAAGAATCCACTACGTACCTGCATGCATTTGTTTTTATGCTCGCAGGTGCGTACACCCTAAAACACAATGAACATGTGCGCGTTGATATTTTTTACCAAGATATGTCACTGCGTAACAAAGCTAAAGTAGATTTATTTGGAACCTTATTTTTACTACTACCCTTCGCAGGGTTCATTCTCTGGGCTAGTTTTGACTATGTATTGAATTCCTGGAAGTTGCTTGAAGGCTCGCGTGAAGCTGGAGGCTTACCTCTTGTTTATATTTTAAAAACGCTCGTCCCATTAATGGCTGTATTGCTTTTTTTACAAGCTATCTCTTTAGCCGGACGTGCCTGGCTGAAGTTAAAAAATACCAAAGCAATAACTAAATAAATAATAATGGAAATTATTGCATTCATATTATTTCTAGCAGTCATTTGTGTGTTGTTATTTGGTTACCCAGTAGCTTTCACACTGGCAGGCGTCTCGTTAATGTTTGCCTTTGCAGGAATCCTCACAGGAATTTTTGATCCTGCACTACTACAAGCCTTTCCAAGTCGTTTATTTGGCATCATGACAAACCAAACGCTAATTGCGGTGCCACTATTCGTATTTATGGGTGTGATGCTAGAGCGCTCCAAAATCGCGGATGAATTACTCGACACCATGGCTTCTTTGTTTGGTTCACTACGAGGCGGTTTGGGAATTTCCGTGGTGCTTGTTGGCATGCTATTAGCTGCCAGTACGGGAATTGTTGGTGCAACCGTTGTCACCATGGGTTTGTTGTCGTTGCCTACAATGCTGAAAAGAGGTTATCAACCTGAAATATCCACTGGAATCATTTGTGCATCCGGCACCCTCGGCCAAATTATTCCACCATCGATTATTTTAGTTTTACTAGGTGATGTTCTTTCGTCTGCTTATCAACAATCGCAACTCAGCCAAGGCAACTTCTCACCGGATACCGTATCGGTCGGTGATCTATTCGTAGGCGCGATCATTCCAGGCTTGCTGTTGGTAGGACTGTACCTTGTGTATTTAATTTTCATTGCTTGGACAAAACCCGCTGCAATGCCTGCCATGCAAAAACATGAAGATATAAATTTTGCAGCGTGGTTTAAACGTGTAACAAGCGCCCTGGTACCACCAATTTTATTAATTATCTTGGTTTTAGGCTCGATTATTAAGGGTGTAGCCACGCCAACCGAAGCGGCATCGGTAGGTGCAGTAGGGGCATTATTTTTAGCACTCTGTAACCGCCGACTTGATTTGCAATGCTTAAGAGACGTCATGCAGCGTACGGTACGCGTGACATGCATGGTGTTTATGATATTTATTGGCGCCTCTATTTTCTCTTTGGTTTTTCGTGGCTATGGAGGCGACGCAGCGGTTCACGAGCTACTTACACACTTACCTGGCGGTACGTTTTCAGCAATCTTTATCGTCATGCTGTTGATGTTTTTACTGGGTTTTATCCTCGACTTCATTGAAATCACATTTGTAGTCGTACCCATCGTGGGGCCCGTGCTACTCACGCTCGGTGTAGATCCAGTTTGGTTAGGAATAATGATTGCGATTAATTTGCAAACCTCTTTTCTTACCCCGCCATTTGGTTTTGCATTATTTTATTTGCGCGGTGTAGCGCCAAAAGAAATTCAAACTAAACAAATATATCGAGGCGTTGCACCGTTCATAGCGATTCAGGTATTTGCTTTATTATTAATTGCCTATTTCCCAGAACTAGCAACTTGGCTACCGGATAAAATCTATTAGGGAAATATATTCTTACAATCTTATGGGCGCCGTTTGTTTTTTAAAGATTGTTCAGCTTAACCGTATGGTGAAAAAGTTGGAACCAATTGCAAGTATGCGAAAATAATTAATATTGCATAGCCAATTCCAAACGCAAGCATGATGCCGCGATTTACTGCAGTAATATCTTTACCAGTAGAACGTAACGGCAGCGATGCTACATATAGGGCAATTAAAAAATTAATCATAAAAAATGCTTGGACAGTGTATTCCTTGGCATCCCACATGGTGCGCCATTTGACAAAAAGATCATCCACGTTAACTGCTCCTTTTCCTGTATTTTATTATGGTTATTATTATAAATGAATCTGTTGACTGTTTTAGTCTATCCAGTACGTAAGTTCAAGTAGGCGCGTTCGGAAATATCCAACCAAGCACGTGATTTATTAAAAAATTCAGTATATGAATCAAATATATTGCGTGCTAATGGGTCGGTATATCCTAACTCAGCGGTCACTTCTTTTGATAATGCTGCCAACTTGCTAATAACGTCATCAGGTAATTTACGCAATTCTACATTATGTTCATTTACCAAAGTATCTAATGCATCATTATTACGTGCGATATATTCCAAAGACATATCTTGGTTTGCTACACGGCATGCAGTCTGCACAATAGATTGTAGATCTTCCGGCAATTCGTCAAAGGCACTTTGATTAATAAAGCATTCAAGCGTAGTACCCGGTTCGTGCCAGCCAGGGTAGTAATAGTATTTGGCAATTTTATGAAAACCAAAGGCTAGATCATTATATGGACCCACCCACTCCGTTGCATCTATCGTGCCAGACTGCAATGAAGTAAATAATTCGCCACCTGGAAGATTAACTGGCGTACCACCTGCACGTTTTAAAACTTCGCCACCCAAACCAGGAATGCGCATTTTCAAACCTTTAAGATCTTCTATGGAATTGATTTCTTTATTAAACCAACCGGCCATTTGCACATTGGTATTCCCTGCAGCAGCGGGCACTAAACCAAATTGCTTATAGGCTTCTTGCCATAGCTCCATACCGCCACCGTGGTAAAGCCATGCATTCATTTCCATCGCCGTCATTCCAAACGGTGTAGTAGAGAAAAATTGTAGAGCGGGATACTTTCCTTTCCAGTAGTACGCAGAGCCATGGCCCATTTGTGCAGAACCACTTGCCACTGCATCAAAAATTTCAAAAGCAGGCACAAGTTCACCTGCGCCATACACTTTTACATTAATGCGGCCATTCGACATGGCATTAATTTGTTTAGCTAAAAACTCTGCACCAGTACCTAAACCAGGAAAATTCTTCGGCCAAGTGGTAACCATTTTCCATTCCCAGGTTTTACTCGGTTCTGCACTTGCATGCTGAGTTTTAGATCCACCCTTGCCTTCTTCTTCGCCTTTGCAACCTGCCAAACCAGCAGCTGCACCCGTAAATGCAGTGGCACCCGCATATTGTAAAAATTTTCTTCTTTGCATAATCAACTCACTTACCTTATGTGAAAATTATATCCTGCTAATCTGATGTGCGTTTTAAAGTGTACATTAAGCAATTACATTTAAATTTGCATAGGCCAACACTAACCACTTACTACCTGCTGATTCAAAATGCACTTGCACTCTTGCGCTACTGCCTTTGCCTTCACAGTCTAACACTACCCCTTCACCAAACTTTGCATGCGAAACCCGTCCACCAATTTTAATGCCGGTATCATTCAAAGCTTCACTATTGGCCCTGGCGCCATTAATCATCATTGATGGAGCAGAACTCTGGTATGAAGGCCGTGTCACGGTAGATCTTGGTCGTACTTCTGCAACTAATTCGCCTGGTATTTCACTTATGAATCGGGATGGCGGATTGTAATTATCCGAACCATATTGGCGTCGTGATTCTGCATAGGTCATAACTAATTGTTGTCGCGCACGAGTAATGCCTACATAACAAAGACGACGTTCTTCTTCTAAACGACCAGGCTCTTCCATCGACATGCTGGAAGGAAATAAGCCATCTTCCAAACCAACTAAAAACACTAATGGAAACTCCAAACCTTTCGCCGCATGCAAGGTCATCAATTGCACACAGTCATCCCACTTGGCACCTTGGCCTTCACCAGCTTCCAGCGCTGCATGAGTTAAGAATGCATCTAATGGCGGCATGCCTTCATATAACTCGTTATCCACCACAAACCCACGCGCTGCAACCACGAGTTCTTCCAAATTTTCTACTCGCGACTTAGCTTTCTCACTAGCATCTTTACCATGATGTGCAACCAAACCGGATACTTGGATAATATGATCCACCTGCTCACTTAATTCTATATCGGTAATTTCTTTAGAAAACTTGACCATCAAATTCATAAACTGTGCAAGCGCATTAGAAGCACGCGCAGCTAATATACTAGATTGCAGGATTTTTTCTGCCGCTTGCCACATGGTGAGTTCATGTTGTTTGGCAAAGTCACGCACCAAAGCAACCGTACGTTGACCGATACCTCGAGTTGGCACGTTAACGATGCGCTCAAAAGATGGATTATCATCAACATTTTTCGCTAAGCGTAAATACGCTAAAGCGTCTTTAATTTCTGCGCGCTCGAAGAATCGTAATCCGCCATACACTCGGTATGGAATGCTTTGCGAAATAAAGATTTCTTCAAACATACGTGACTGCGCATTAGAGCGGTACAATATCGCCACATCATCACGACGACCGTTGCAGGTTTCTAACCATTGCTTAAGTTTATCGGCAACAAATCTCGCTTCATCTTGCTCATTAAACGATGCATATAAATAAATCGGGTCGCCGTCGTCGCCATCCGTCCACAACTTCTTACCCATACGGCCCTGATTGTTATCAATCAAAGAATTCGCAGCGGATAAAATGTTGTTGGTGGACCGGTAGTTTTGTTCTAGCTTAAAAAGTTGTGAATCTTTAAAATCTTTCTCAAAATTTTGAATGTTTTCTACACGCGCACCACGCCAACCATAAATCGACTGATCATCGTCTCCCACTGCAAATATAGGATTTTGCTCACCAGCAAGCAGCTTCAACCATTGATATTGAATCGAATTAGTATCTTGAAACTCATCTACCAAGATGTGGCGAAACTTGGTTTGATAATGGCTAAGAATATCAGGACGGTGTTTTAATAACTCCAAACTGCGCAACAATAATTCTGCAAAATCGACCAATCCGGTTTGCTCACAGGCATCTTGATAGGCTGCATAAATTTTAATCAGTTGGCGTTGGGTAATATCGCCATTGTCGCTCATGTCTTTCGGTCGCAGGCCTTCTTCTTTTTGCGAGTTGATAAACCAACAAGCATTTTTCGCAGGCCATTTAGTATCATCTAAACCCAAACCTTGGATGACACGTTTCATTAAACGTATTTGATCGCCACTATCTAATATTTGAAAGCTCTGTTTTAGGTTTGCTTCTTGCCAATGTGCG
>CAYXVH010000020.1:0-9303 GCA_964468615.1 uncultured Thiotrichales bacterium
CATTCTTTCGTATCCATGAACTTATACTTACTGCTACCGAATCATTAACAGTGCCTATTTTTCCTATAAAAATAGGTGTTGTACTTGAATATACTGTTACTGAATCCGGCATTGCAAAAGGAACCACATCACCTTCTTTAAGTTTAACAACCTCATCTACAGTTAAATTAAATGCCGCAAGTATTGTGTTTAGTTCTATTGGCGCTGCTTTAACACTGTTGAACAATTGCCTTTTCCATTGTCCGTCATTTTCCTCATCCCGCTCTGGAACCATACTTCTTAAACTTTGCTTGATCGGCTCTAATGCTTTATATGGGTAAGCTATTCTTATGAAACTTGCTTCTTTGTCTAAAGAAACTTTAAATTGACACACAACAACAAGAGCAGATTCTTCAAGCAAATTAATTAACTTTGGCTGAATTTCTCGTTGCACAAATTGGAAATCTAGTGGTTCTGTTTTCTCCCATGCGGTCTTATTAGACATGAGAAACATTTCTAATAGCTTATTACTTAAATTAAGTTCAGTTTCTGTAAATGCTTGTTTATTATTTACTTCTCCTAACTTACCTTCACCACCAAAATATGCATCCATAACTATTTCAATAAGCGAACCATCTATGCAAACTAATGTCTGTGCATCAATCTTACTAATATTAATAATGCTAGTATCTACAAGTGTCGGCAGCGAATGGATAAAATCCCCATACCTGCTTATATCTACATCACCTGCGGTAACTTCAACTTCTCTTTGTAATAAATTTGTTAAACCCTCATTCATCGATTCAATAATTTTTTCATTTATTATTGCCAATGCTGGAAGACTAGACTTATTAATATGGGCAGGTGAATAAAAATCGTATGTCAGTACTCCCGCCTCATCTGTTAATTGTTCAACATCACCAGATAAAGCATCTCGCTCCTCTTCACTTAATACTTGGTCTTCATCGCTTTTATTTTTATCTGCATCACTCCAAGGGCGATCTTCAGATCGTCGCTCTTCACCACCCCATTCTTCGTCATTCTTTTTGGAGCTATCTTGTTCAGATGCATTAACATCTTCTTTCTTTTGATCGCCTTCTGATTCTTGACTTGCTTCTGGTTCAGCAGAACTCATAACTTTATCTCTTAATAATTATTAGTTATTGCATCACGAGTTTAGTAAAATAAATATCTTCTACTAAGTTCTCACCATAAATCCCTTGCATAACGGATTGAGCGGTCATAAGTGCATCTTTTCGAAGCATCTCTTTAGCTTCTTTAGTTGATAGCTCGTCACTGTTTTTACCAGACATCAATAAAAGTAAATTATTACGTACTACAGGAATATGCATCTTGAATTGATCACTAGCGTCCATGTCATAAAACTTTGCGACCATATAAACCTGCATGAAATGCTTCTTAGACCCATCAACAAAGTTCACCGTAAAAGCAGGATGGATGTTTTCATAGATGGCTTCTTTCACCTCTGGCATCATTTCTTCTTCAGCCATTTCCTCGCCTGCTGGCATTTCAGGTGATTTCATAAAGAACATTGCTCCGCCAATTCCACCGCCAACAAGTACGATGCCGATAACAGCAAAAATAATAATTTTTTTCATTTGCAAACCTTCATATTAGAAATATTTATTTTCATATTTCTAATTGCAACCTATGTGCCAACTTTTGTGGGAATTAATTCCTATAAGTATCAACTACTTACGCTATGAAGTTTTAGACTAGCCAATAAATTGACTGATAATGATTTAAATCGAATCGGTAAACGTCAAAGATTCGTTGTTATGTGAATTAAATTGACAGGAATGCTTAGACATAGGCATCAAGCAGGTAAAGTGAAGTAGAATTATTGACATGTTCATGCAGTGCTACATCACCAATTTCATTACTAACTTCATCAAGATCATTATAGAAATCACCCTGACTTTTATCATGCCAGTCTGAAAATTGAGAACCTTGTTCGGCTTGATTTGAAAAACGCGTTTCGACATTTACTTCCTGTAAATTTATACCGCTTTCACCAAAATGACTCTTTAAATTAGACATACTTGCCTCAATCAGCTCTTTAGTAACATTACTGCTAGCTATAAAGTTAAGTTTCAAGTTTGAATCCTCAAGACTCAAAGCAATATTCACCTGCCCTAGAGATTCTGGAAAAACATTAATTTTCGCATTCTGTGCTTTATTGCCAATCAACCAATTAACGTTTTGCGCAATAGATTGATCAACACTTTGTTGAATTTTTTCGGAACCAGTGCCAGGTTTAATTAATAACGGTATAGGTGCCTCAACAAGCTTGTTTTGCAATGCTCCCGTATTCAAGTTTTCATATGAATCAATAGCAGTGCTTATATTTACATTCTGTAAAACAGGGTCAGCTTTAATTGAACTAAAGTTTTGTTGAAATATTTCAGCATTTATTAACTGATTTTTCGACGTATTCCTAGTGGCATTATCCTCAGAAAGATACTTAGCAATAAAGTCATTCAATTTTTCAGAAGAATTTTCATTTGCGTCAAGTTTTTGAACACTTGAAATACTTATAGGCTCTTCTGCTTCGAGTGTAGAACTATAAATTTGACTTTGTCGTACATCAGCATCGGATAATGGACTAACAGCCGTTAAAACACGTTGATTTTCAATAGTTCCTGCTGCTGAGTTTAAACCTTCTATTTGTACAGATTTTACTGAAGCGCTATTTGCTTGGACAATAGAGATTGGAATCGTATTCAATTCATCAATAGTTTGGTTTACTATTTCATTAGTATTTTGTAACTCTGGTGAAATTAACTCTATTGAATCAGATAATTCAGGAACATTAGATAAATCTAGGAATCTCGGTAACGCAGCCTCGGCCTCAGGCAATAAATTAACTTCCTCATGAAAATTTATAACGTTAGTCTCAATAGCTTCTTGGTATGTTTCATTTAAGGTTGCAGTTAAGACATTGGAGTTAATCTCATCAACTTGAATATCATTTACTAACGACTGTAATTTAGAATTTAGATCACTTAATTTTTGCGGCAAGTTTTTGCCATCAATAGGTAATATTTTTCCGTCACTTGTGGCAGTGATTTCTTTTATGGATTCATCCAAATGCGTACTAAAATCACCGTTCGCACTTTGATTCAAGCCAGTCGTCTCTGAAGAGAAACAACTCACACATGAATTCGATGCGACTTGAAAATTAGTAGTCGATAATATTTCTGTTTCTGCCATATCTAAATCATTCCTTGCCTTAGATATTGCATTTTTCGGGCCAAGTTCTCTCTATTTCGTTGAATTTCCTAGCTTAGGGCGCAGTATTGTTTTGCAACATTGCAAGAATTTGACTATCTAACTCATTTTGCTCATTCCGCTCACTAATTTCTAATTCTTGTTGGTGATAGCGCTTTATAAGTACGCCTAAAGCTCGATTTTGTGCTCGATCTTTTTGCAAAGACAAAATTATTTGATTTACCTTTACATCCAGATCACGGACAACTTGTTGTTGTGAATCAATGGCTAATTGAAGCTTGCTCATCAGCTTATGGTGTATCTGTATACTAGATATGGTTTGCTGATCTTTTTTAGTATTCAATGACGTATAGTTATTTTGATAATTGATCAAATCATGCAATTTCTTTTCATTTTCAATTTTATGTTGCATAAGCTCAACTAAAGATGAAAATTGCTTATTCAACTTAAAATCTAGCACTTCTAGAGCAGCGTTTAATTTTTGCGAGCGCGTCACAGGGATAGTGTGTCTATTTATTTAATCAGACACTTGGAGAAAGTGATAGATTCATTTCATTTAAAGAAGACTGGTAATTACATGGCTCTTGCATATCCTGTTTGAGAAATTCTAATAGTCTAGGGTAAAACTCAATAGCTTGGTCAATTCTCTCATCGGTGCCAAGCTGATAAACACCTAAATTAATCATGTCTTCATGTTTCTTATATCGCCCATAAAGCTCTCTAAATATTTGTGCAGATTTTATCTGTTCCGCTCCACATACAGTATGAAAAAGTCTACTCACAGATGCTTCAACATCTATAGCAGGATAATGCCCGGTTTCAGCTAAGGCTCTCGATAAAGTAATGTGACCATCTAAAATAGCTCGAGAAGCATCTGCGATAGGATCATTCTGATCATCTCCTTCAACTAATACGGTATAAAACGCTGTAATGGATCCACCAGCCACACTCGAATTACCTGCACGTTCTACCAAAGCTGGTATTTTAGTAAACACTGATGGCGGATAGCCTTTTGTAGCAGGTGGTTCACCGATCGCAAGAGCAATTTCTCTATACGACTGCGCTACTCTCGTCAATGAGTCCATCAACAGTAATACGTGTTTACCTTTATCACGAAAATATTCAGCTATGGTGGTGGAATATTTAGCGGCGTGGACTCTTTGTAATGGCGAACAATCTGCAGGTGCAGCGACTACTACTGTTTTTGTTAAACCTTCTTTGCCAAGTATTTGATCAATAAACTCTTTCACTTCTCTACCACGTTCGCCAATTAATCCGACAACAATGACATCTGCTGATGTAAACTTAGTCATCATGCCTAATAAAACACTTTTACCTACACCGCTACCTGCAAATAAACCCATACGTTGACCTGTACCAATACTTAGTAAAGCATTAATTGCTTTTACGCCGACATCAAGCGGCTTCTCAATAGGCATTCGCTCAAATGGATTAATATTCTTGCCTTCTAAATCGCGGTATTCATTTGCCTGCACAGGACCTTTATTATCCAAAGGTTGACCTGCCCCATCAATCACACGCCCTAATAGTTCTTCGCCAACGGGTAGTTTATGATTATCTTTTGTGGGAATAACGCGTGCACCTGGGACCGCGCCTTGCATATTCTCAATTGGCATCAAATAACTCTTGGTGCCAGAAAAGCCTACCACTTCGGCCTCCATCTTTTGATTACTTGGCGATACAATCAAACATCGACCACCAATATTGACCTGGCAACCTTGCGCCTCAATGGTCAAACCAACAAGACGAGTCAGTCTTCCTTCAACTGTATAGGAGTATGGTGTGAGAGATTGTTCCGCATGATTGATTGCATCAACCCAATGTTTTTTGCGCTGACTAAAATATGGCAGAGCATTGCTAGCTTCACTCATCTTAGCGATCCGTAGCGCGTTGGCTGCCTAACAGTTTTGCAGCTATTTGTGCGACTTGTGAATCAATCGTTGCCTCGATTATTGATTCATCGGTTGCTAATTTACAGCCTCCACGCTGAACCGTTGGATCTTCTACGAGAGAGTAGCTATGCACGATATCATCTTGATTGAAAACTTTTTGCACAACACTTATATCACTAGGATTTAAATGAATAATTAAACGACTCTTCTCGAGCGGTAATAACTTAATGGATTCTTTTACTACTGATACCACTTGCTCAGAATTAATTTGTAACTCTCTTCTTATAATTTGCTTTGATATAGAAACTGCGAGTTGAGTAATGGCTTGAATAACATCTTGATCGATTTCTTTAAGAGCATCATCTAAACTAGAAAATACACTTTCGAAGGTTTGTTTGTACTCATTTAAAGTTTGTTGACCTTGCTTTAATCCATCTTCATAGCCATTTTTTAATTTTTCATCATAGGATCGTTGTGTATTAGAAACTGATAATTCTCGGTCTAGATATGGACCTTCTTTATTCAGTTCAAATGTGCTTAATGATGCACGCTGCCAAGATTCTTGATTATCCATAAATTCGCCTTAAGATTTAAAGAAAATCATCTCCTTTTCCACCTAGCATTATTGTGCCTTCTTCAGCAAGTCTAAGCGCTACTTCTAGTATTTCTTTTTGCGCATCTTCCACTTCAGCTAAACGAACAGGCCCCGAGGTTTCAAGATCATCCTTAAGTAACTCTGCTGCTCGTTTAGATATGTTCTTAAATATTTTATCTGCTACCTTAGCGCTTGCACCCTTAAGAGCGATAACTAATTTATCCTGAGGAGCCTCTCTTAATATAGTTTGCATTCCTCGATCATCTACAGTTAATAAATTATCAAATACAAACATCTTGCCTTTTATTTCTTCGCATAACTCCTTATCTATCTCTGTTAACATCTCCACAATATTATTTTCAGTATCTTTATCGACATTATTTAATATGTCTGCAGCTGTCTTAATTCCGCCAAGATTTTTAATCTTATTATCTTCTTCTTGTGAAAATCTGTTCTCTATAAGAAGTTCTATTTCTTTTAATGCAGATGAATTTACATCACCTAGCCTGGCAACCCTCATCACAACATTTGTTTTTTTATCTTTATCTAATAATTCCAATATCTTTCCTGCCTGCTCATCTTTCAAATGAACCAACAAGATTGCAATCAATTGCGGGTGTTCATCTTTAATAGCATCTGCAATAGTTTCAGGATCTATCCATTTTAAAAGCTCAAGCCCGCTTGCATTTGGACCTAGCTCAATACGCGACAAAATACTATTAGCTTTCTGAGGCCCTATAGCTTGGAACAATATTTTCTTAAGGTAATCTTGCGCACCAATATCAAGTGGCGTGTGTTTTTTATTAACAACACTAAAATCATTTAGGACATCGTAAATATGATGCTGCGTCACATCTTTTAATGCATTGATTGCTGATCCAATAAGCTCTAACTCTTCTGGATCCATGAATTTAAGTACCTTAGAAGCTTCTGACTCTCCAAGCACCATCATAAGTATAGCCGCACGCTGCGCACCATCTAATGCACTAGCTTCTGCTTGTGAAGTTTTCTCATTCGCCACTTGGAGTCACCCAGTTCTTTACAATCTTTGCAACCTGTTTAGGGTCTTGCGATACAAGTTCTTTAGCCATGGCAAGTTGTTGAACATAATTTGGGTAGTTTCCCGCAGTAGCTGCAGCGATGGCTACGTCTCCTGAGCTACCTTCTAACAACGGTTGTGATGCAGAATTGGATTTTCCAGTTGCTGAATTTTGCTTACCCATTAATGCTTTCATTGCCGGACGCACAAACATAAATAGTATGATCAGTACCGATATACCCGCAAAGATTTGTTTGATAATGGCTAACAACCAAGACTGTTTCCAGATAGGAGTAGCCTCTGGATCCTCTAAAACTGTTTGAGGAAGAAAGCTACTATTGTATACGGTAACACTATCGCCACGCTCTTCATTAAAACCAATTGCATCACGTACTATTCCGCGGATGAGCACGAAATCCTCACTAGCAAGTGGTGTCTTTACAGTTTCGCCAGCTTCATTAACCACGTCTTTATCATCTACAACAATTGCGACAGTAATTCTATTTACTAAACTTTTTGCTTCTTGCGTATAACGCATAGTCTTATCTAATTCATAATTTTTTGTAGTATTCTGCGAAGTAGATACGGGTGTAGAATTTGCAGAGGCATTTTCATCTCCTGCTTGAGTTTGATCTGATTGAAGCGTTCCACCTGAAGGCGGTTGGTTAGTTAACGCTCCAGGAATACCAAATGCAGCGGTTGAACTACCTTGGTTTCGTTGTTCAGATATCTGTTCGCTACGCACTTGATTATTATCTGGATCGTATAACTCCTCAGCACTCTCACTTTTAGAGAATTCAATTTCTGCATTTACTTGAGCTTTAATCTTATTCCGTCCATATATGGGTGCAAGCAATTCTTCAATACGGCTGGCATAAGTTTGCTCTACAGATTTTTTATATGCCAACTGCTTATTTGATTGATCAATAACATCGTCATTATCTGTAGAACTGAGCAACTGTCCCCATTGATTAACAATGGTTACATTTGTAGCATCTAAATAGGGAACACTAGACGCCACCAAATGGGTAATTGAGGAAACCTGACCTGATTCTAATACTCTTCCAGGCATTAATTTAATCATTACAGATGCAGAAGTAAGACCTCGATTCCTAATAAATACAGATTGTTTTGGCGTTGCTATATGCACTCTAGAATTATCAATATTCCTCATCCCCGCAATAGTGCGACTGAGCTCAGTCTCTAATGCATGCTGATAACGCGCTGTCTCCATAAATTGGCTAGTACCGAGCGAAGGTTTCTCGTTGAGTAACTCATAACCTGTGCCATTTGATTGTGGCAAGCCTTCAGATGCGAGTATTATTTTTGCCTCACCAATTTTGTCATTCGCTACCATTATCATCCCTGAAGATGAATCCATTCGAAAAGGAATCTTTGAAGATCGCAATACATCTGCAACCATACCCACATCCGCTTGTGATAAATTTGAATAGACTGGACTGTATTCTGGTTTAATTGACCATAGCGTCACACCTATCCCTAAGGCTAGCACTGCAGCTAAGGTTAATATTATTCCTAAATTCGAAAATAGTTGACGCAGAAAATCACCCAAATTAAATGAATTGGGCACTTGAGTAGCTTCTAAAGTAGCTGCCATGTAGTTATATTCTCTTGTTATTAATTATGATAATTAAACAGGCATGCTCATAACTTCTTGATATGCTGTTACTAATTGATTGCGTACTTGTTTGACTGCCTCAAATGAGACTCGTGCTTTCTGCATCTCTATCATGACCCTTGAAAGCTCCACGCTGGAGTCACCCTGCTCAAATTTATTTGCTAAATCAGCAGCCATCATTTGCTGTTCATTAACTTTATCTACCGAAGTTTTCAACACAGAAGAAAAGCTTATTGTTTCACTGTCATCTTGCTTAATCTTGATATTAGGCTCGACCTGACTAGAAATACTTCTAATTTGCGAAAGCAACTCATTTATTTTTATATCACTCATATTTGAATCCTCTTAACAGTCTCTAACTTATACCGCTCTATAGGCTGACGGCACGGGAACACCTTGGTCTTTCATTTTTGCAATTTTATATCTGAGCGTTCTCGGACTAATACCCAGACGTTTAGCAACAAGTTTTCTATTACCATGCTCAGATACTAACGCTTGCAAAATTAAATCTTGCTCATGTGATTTCAAGTCTGTAGTTAAATTCGTAACCGTTTCCTCATTACAAATATCTAGTCCATCAATCTCTAGCAAGTCTTCTTCGATAATATTTCCGCTGCATAATACAATCGAACGCTGAATAACATTTTCAAGTTCTCTTACATTACCTGCCCAGCTATTTTTCATCAAAGACTCGCGCGCACCCTCGGAAAGTTCTAATGATTTATTTGGGGAATGTTTATTTATCAACATATAAGCTAAAGGCAAAATATCTCCCACCCGATCACGCAAAGGATGCAAGGTTATTGGAAATACATTTAAACGATAAAATAGATCTTCTCTAAAGGTTCCTTTTTTAACCTCATCTTTTAAATTTCTATTAGACGTA
>CAYXVH010000021.1:0-7214 GCA_964468615.1 uncultured Thiotrichales bacterium
AATTTCATTTACCAGGTCGCGGCTTTATGTATCGTTTACCAATTGATAAAGGTATGTTCAATTTGCCAAGTAGAATTGCAAACCCACACTACCCCGCAAACACACAACAAATCATACATGCAATTGATCATTTAGCAGGGCACACTCATTGGCGTGACCAAACTGTATTTGATGTTGGCGGACAAGGTAAAGGTACTGGGCTTGATTTTGGCCAACAAGACAAACAAGATTTAACCAATCAAGTTTGTTTCTCAACTGTTGTTAATCGTGATCAGTCTCAAGATATGATGGACTTAATGCTAAATGCAGGCGCTCCAGGATTGAACGTAAGCTACTCACGTTTCGCATCCATGCATGAAGATGAACACGAACATCCTGACCTGGCCCACGCACATGTTAACAACGAATATGCCACAATTCGCTGTATCACAAATCAAGCAACCGCTGATTCAGTAACAGATGCAGTGGAATCTCAAGCAGAAAAGAATGGCATTAAAGATGTATGCGTATTAGCTCATGCAGTACCACGCATTGCAAAATATATACCTGGCAAACAAGATCATCGTAAAAAACCAAAACTTGCAATGGCCTCATAAAAATAGCTGGCATCACTTTGTGATTCTAAATTTGTGAGCAAGTATCTACACGCAAGGATGGTGGCTATGCGTGGACTTGAACCATGGGTCCAAGCATTAATAAGACGGTGCTCTACCCTCGCTCACTAGCTTCCCCGACTTTTATAAATTAGTTAACCCTTAACTAATGGAAAATAGTTAGCTGAACCCTTCCCCGCTTGCATCTAAAAATACCTAATACGAATGTCCGTTTTCGTCCAATAGCGCACATTGGTTTTCTTATTGTTTAGCATACATATAAAGCGTACCCGTAACCGCCCCAAGAAAGTTTGCAACCAGGTCAATTGCAGTGTTGATATAACCGCCAACACCCTCTGTGCCGAGCATAACGAAAGCAAAAAACTCAATAATTTCATTGATTGCGCCCAGACTTGATGCTGCCAAAATCGTAATTACACACACGGCAGCACTATTTGCATTCTGTTCCATTAATTTTTGAACCACACTCCACATAAGTATCGACATGACGACGTAACAATAAAAATGCACAAACTGGTCGTATTTGAGTATGTGATAAGGGTCGCCCACGAGATTTAGTAGAATTAGATCGTATAATCGCACTCCCTGATAGGATGCCAAGCCGCCTAAAACGTGTAGAACCAACCAAATGTTAAATAACCATAACCCTAGTTGTTTGTAGTTAAAATATTGATCTGTTTTGTAAAGAATGATAATCAAAATAACTACTGTTATCGCATAAAGTAGAAATTCATAGTTTTGAAATATTATCGTAAGCAGTGTTAATAAACCTGCTAGTAAAAAACTGATAATGTAAGGGGTAGTCTTTCTCATTCAATGTGAGTATAGAGAACGAGAACCAATTTTCCATAAATTTATGGTTTCAATCTCGCATTAGATTAACTGTATCGTTGCCGATAACCGTTAACGAATAGGCGCTGGGAAAGGTTATATCCGCTTTCGGCCAATAGCGATCATTCAATATTTCTGTACGCAGAGATATTGAATATATTAAACCTTTGACATTTTTTACTGTCTTAATTGTGTAGTCGGTGCGTGGGGTATATGGAACTGAGTTCGATTTCGAGGGATTGAGACAGAACATTACCCGGATCAAATAATATGATTGCGTTAAAATCACATGGATAGAGAAAACGCATAAAAGCCAACCCAATTTCGTGGGATGTTCTGACCCCATAATCCGCAAACACAAATCGAATATATGGCTCTATTTAGTCTTCCTTCAGTCGCTAATTATTTAACATTGATGCCTTAATTTACTAATTGCTTAATAGTGTCCAACTAATGATAGATAGTTTGATTATTTAAATAAGTTATATCTAAAATATTTAAGCAAGGTATTCAAAACCTTAATTCAGCAGAAAGTGGATTATGGTCCGAAGACTTAACGTAGTGTGTGCCAGTACTTTCCGGCGTCAATGAACGCACATAAATATGATCTAGCATCTGACCAAACACAGATTTACGATGGTCTTCTTGAAAGGTTAATGCATCAAGCCCATGCTCTATCGCCAGCGTATCTAGTATTTTCATGCGTTTTTTACGCCAAGTATTAAAATCTCCAGAAAGAATAATGGGACCTTTGTGTTTAGTTAATTCTTTATGTACTTTATCAATCTGCTTACGAAACTGTTTAACCCCAAGAGTGAAGTTTATAGCGTGAATATTTACGACGATAAGTGTCTCTTCAGTATCTGATAATGCATATTCAGTTATGTTCGTACACTTTGGAGTAGCCAACCATGGCTCCCAACAGGTGAGATGATGTCGCTTTACAGGCTCATGCTTACTAATCGTCATCACACCGGTTGTACGTTTTTTTGTTTTATACCCTTTAGCAAAAGTCCAGTGAACAGACTTATCAAAGGCCTCAGTTAAATCGGAATGCAGTACAGCTTCTTGAATGATGACTAAATCTTTGCCATCCGCAAGATCTAACAAATCCTTTCGCCAATTCGGCTTCATGCCTTTTTTAATATTCCAGCATAGAAAATTAATACTAGCTGAATCTAATTCAGAAGCTTTTGACTCAATAACAGTTACCGATCGGTTTTGATGAAGCAAGAGGTTTCCATATCTAGTTAGTATTTAAATTACTTGCTTACATAACTGTAGCAATAGTATGTATATGAGGGTGATTTCTAAGAATACAAGCGATCAACCCATTATTCTTAATGCATCTAATATAATAATATTAAGCTATAGATAAGGAGTGAACAACCATGCGATACCATCACGTATTTTAATCGGCAAAGAACGATTATCCACTTCTTCTAAGGTAACTTGCCTACAAGTTTTCAATATATTATGGGCATAACGATTCAATTTAGTTGCAAAATCAACATCATATACTTCCACCCCTACTTCATAATTAAGCCGTAAGCTACGCGGATCTAAATTGGCTGAGCCAATCAAACTATACTGATTGTCGATAACAAATAATTTTGAATGCGAAAATGGTGGTGGTTGATAATAAATATCAACATCATTCTCCAGCAACTCCCATAACATATGACGTGATGCCCAATGCACATAGCTGAGGTTATTCTGATCAGGAAGAATTATAGTGACTATTACTCCACGCAAAGCCGCTGTTTGTAATGCCCCAATTAATTCTCTACTAGGTAAAAAATATGGTGTCATTAATGTGACGGTATGGTCAGCAGAATTAATCGCACTTAATAATATTATGGATAAATGATCTAGATTCTCTCCCGGCCCATCAATGATAGTACGGCAAATGGTTGGGGCAACTGAATTGCTGATTTTAGTCTTAGCATTGGTACTAATCTTACCACCCATAAAACGCCAATCTAATTCAAATACTTGCCTGAATTGCTGTGGCAAATTGCCAGTAATTTTAAAATGAATGTCTTTTAATGATTCTTCTTCAGCCTTGTCTTTTTGAAAATACTCAGCTGATATATTCATACCTCCGACAAATCCTATTTCATCATCAATGACTAACAACTTGCGATGGTTGCGTAAATTAATACTAAAATTGAAAGGTATTAACTTCGGTGGCAAAAAACGATGAACTTGAATATCATGTTTTACAAGTTTCCTACGTACTTTTCTCCATGAATATAACTCCCCTATTCCATCAATCAATACATATACATCTACACCGCGATTTTTTGCATCAATTAGTGCTTGTATAAACTGTTTGCCGACTTTGTCTCTTTTGAAAATATATACACATAGATAAATATATTCTTTAGCTACGTTTATATCCTTTAGCATCTCTTCATAAGTTTGTTCGCCTGAATATAAGACTTCTATCAGATTTCCACCGATTAACGGTAACTCGGTTATACGTTTGGATACTTTTTGTAGTTTTTCTAAAGAGTGAGGAATTTTCTTAAGCAATTCATTGCTAATAACGCTACTTTTCTCATGCGACGAACCGTCTGAGAATGATGTAGCGAGTGCTTGAGCACGTTTATGCACTCGATTTATTCCAAATATAAAATAAAGCAACGGGCCAAATAATGGCAGGAAAATACAAACTGCTATCCAGCCGAAAGCAGCTCTAGAATCTTTTTTATAAATCAAAGCATGTGTAGCTGCATAGATCGCTACAAAAAATAAACAAACAACTATTAGATACTGATATGACATCTTATGTGCATTGGGTCTTTCATAAGTCCCTACATATTTTTGTAATTTTTTATCAAGACCTGATCTGCACAATCAATAGTATAGCAGTTTAGACATATATACTTGATTTATATCAAAAATAAATTCGCTGAATCAATTATTCTGTTTCAATTCATTAAGTAGAAAAATGAGGTGGTTATGAGCATTTTAAAAAGAATATTAAAGAGCTTAGTAGCATTAATTGCACTTACCATAATTTTCATCAGTCCATCTCATGCCGGTGATATAGGTAAATTAACCGAAACGGATGACCTCGTTATTGAAGGACAAAAGGAATTTCAACAAAGATGCGCCGTCTGCCATGGAACAGAAGGCAGAGGTGATGGGCCGTATTCTTTTGCATTAGTATTTAAACCTGCTGATTTAACCAAGTTACTAATCGCAAACGAAGGGCACTTCCCTTTTATAGAAACTTATTTAATCATCGATGGCCGAGACATGATCAAATACCACGGGACACGCTTAATGCCTATATGGGGTGAACGCTATAGCCAAGAAACATGGTCTTCCGTAAGTCCCGAGCATGCCAACACATTGGTTAGAGGGCGGATTTTCGAACTTCTCTTATATCTATATTCTATTCAAGAACCTGCATTATAAATATCATCACAATCGTTGAGGAGGTGCAAATATGTTAAGCGGAATAATTTTAATCCTTGCGGGAATACTTATAGCAATTTACCCACCCTTGTTATCTATTATTGTTGCAGCTCTATTAATACTTATGGGCGGAATTGTGGTTTCTATCGCCTATCATAATAGAAAATTACAACGGCACTTTGATAACCCTGTGGTAGAATTATTTTTTCGATTATAAAGTTTAAAGATTTACTAAATATTAAGAATAAAGGCACGTTAACGATGCTTCATATCGACAAAGAAGATATTAGAAGAGCAGCTGGACAACTAGATGCGCTCTATTCAGCCTTGAAATGCTTTATCTATTATACTGAAATAAAAAATAGGCATAATTCAGAAAATGAGAATACTAATTGCTGGGATTTCATTGAATTCACATTACTCTACACAATGCTAATAAACTGGAATGAAGTATTTGGTATAAATTCCAAAAGTGACCACTGGAAAGAAATTACATTTGAACAAGACGAGTATACTGACAAACTCTATGCTGCCGGGGGATATACTTACGCAAGCTGGTATGAGTTTCGCAGAAGTATTAATGATCTCAAAAATAACTTTATCTCATTTCCAGACCCTTACCACCATAAAGACCAAAACTACGATTTAGAGGGCATCAAAATATCGTTATTTGTTACTCATGATTGGATGCATGACTTAATTACAAATAATGAGAGCATTCTTAGTGAGGAAGAATCAGACAAATGGCAAATAGTAAATAAAAACCTCATAGAAGAATTAAAGCTAGAGATTCAAGCTGCCCTAGATAATGCTTAACAAAGCCTACGCATAGTAATAAATCCTTTTATTTTCTATCTTTATTATTCACTAGTTGCTGCATTTGAAGATAAGTAAAGGATGCCGTCCAAGCAATTAGCACCAGTCCTGTTAAAGCCTCCGCCCCAGCCGTAAATCTAATATGTCCGACCGGAACAATGTCACCATATCCAAGAGATGTGTAATTCACAAACGAGAAGTATGCGCAGTCCAGAATTGTATTGCTAAACTCTCCTACCACTTCACCGGCATTATCTAACGGTAACAAAAAATAATATAAGAACGCAAAAAACCACACTTCTACCACATGAGTAAAAATTACAATAATCACTCCTACAGGTAATAATAACCTTGAGGGCCAAGCGCGTTTGAAATGCTTTTCTGCTAGATGCGTCAACACTTCGTAATGAAGCACCACCGCTAACACAATCACAACAATTGTACTGATAAAAACAAGAGTCATTCGCTATATCGCGTTATATTATTTATGTAGTCAATTATAGCTCAAATCTTTATAGTTTTTCCAAAAGTTAAATACTGAGATCATTACCCAAAACATAATCCCTACACCTACACAAAAAGCTCCTACTTCGAACCAATATTCTTTAATAAAAGCAACTAAATCATGACAAAAATGATCGAATTTTGATGCATATTTCATTTTACATCCTCCATTCATACAAAAGAAAAGTATTCTTCTCTAACTCATAGTTACATACTAGTGGAGTAATGATTTTTTATGACTGGACTAGATCAATATATATGTTTGAATAAAGCGAAAGAAGTATGATTTTAGATCTAGAGCTTGTGAATAGTATTTATTTAACTACCTGTAGAAGTGAGATTCATTAACCAAGCCAGCAGTATTACTTGAGGTACCGCAATTAAAGGCAAGAACAATGCAATCTTCCATGACTTGGTGGTATCTCTCAATACCATAATCTCGGTATAGTCCGTTGCCACACCGGTCATAAGAAATGCAAAACCATTCCCTGGCGCATGTGCTCGCGTCAAAATATCAGCTGCTATAGGTGTTGAACCCTCAGAACATACTTCTATTATGGTAGCTGCTACCAATGTTAAGCCAAGCCCTGCCAATGTAGGCCCAAAGTACGATTGAAAACTTTCGGCATCCATAAAAGTACGCACTAAACTAGCAAGCAAAACCCCAAATAAAATCCAACGCATTACCATACGTGATTCTATAACCCCATCTTTTACCATCGTCCAGAAGAATAAAGGTGTAAATTTTGTGTTGTTAAAACGTGTTTTAGCCTCAGGCCAAAATTGGAAATTTTTTGGTAAATCAATTTGGTGAGGACTGACCGGTAAAACCTTTGTAGCAACTAATCTATCAAATATTAACCCAGTTATAACTGCAATCAACATGGAGGCTACAATAAAGACCAACGTCCATTGCAGCCCTATTAATGCAATTAGTATTAGCGTGAGTGAAAAAGAATTCCATGGACTAGCAACCAAAAAGGCCATCACCTGCCCTGTAGAAACACCTCGTTCATATAA
>CAYXVH010000022.1:0-6868 GCA_964468615.1 uncultured Thiotrichales bacterium
GTTACCAATAAAGAATTCACAAAAATTCCTGGCAAACAACTAAAAGAGAATTACTGGGATAAAACCTCGGTGGTAAAGGTGAGAAGGAATGGCGAAATCATTCAGCCAGGGCCAGAAGATTTTTTTCAATTGGATGATGAGTTACACATTCTTGCACCAGTGGAATTTTTTACAAAAACCATTGCAAAAATTGGTGAGGAAGTCACACCTGAGGCTAGCACTGAACAAATCACAGAAACAGCAGATATTGTTGTTACTAACAAAAACGCAGTCGGCAAATCCCTTGAAGAATTAGAAATCGCACTTAAGTTCGGCGTATTGCTTAGCAGCGTTTCACGTTTAGGTATGAAATTACCTCTAACTGCCGATTTCAAATTAAACAAAGGTGATATTCTCAGTGTAGTAGGCCCACACGAAAACGTCGGCCTCCTAGGTACAGAGCTTGGTCATGTTGAGCGGGATATTGAAGAAACGGATATGGTCACTTTTTCTTTTGGCATTGCCATCGGCGTCATCATAGGTCTGTTTGCCATTAGTATTGGTGAACTATCAATAGGACTAGGTTCTGCAGGTGGCTTACTTGCCTCCGGACTTGCCATCGGTTACTTGCGCAGTATTCATCCCACCTTTGGCCGTCTGCCGCGTGCAGCCCGCTGGATACTGATGGAATTTGGCTTGTTGCTATTTATGGCGGGCGTCGGTTTACGGGCAGGTAGCGACATTATCGAAACTTTTATTGCTGCAGGCCCATCATTAGTGTTGGCAGGTATCTTTGTCACCATAATACCTATTTTTGTTGGTTATTTTTTTGGTAGAAAAGTGCTGAAGATTCATCCGGTTTTGTTATTTGGTGGTATTACGGGTTCAATGACTAGTGGCGCATCCCTTAGTGTGGTCACCAAAGCTGCAAACAGTTCTGTACCGTCACTGGGTTATACCGGTGCGTATGCTTTTGCTAATGTCTTGCTCACTATTGCCGGTAGCGTAATTTTATTTTTCTAGCTATTGCGTGTTTTAAAATTACTCAGCTCAAGATTGTGGAACTGCTAGCAATGGGCAAGGCGCTTCTCGCACAATTTGTTCAGTCGTGCTGCCACGTAGTACATCAAAAATTTTGCTTGGGGCAATAACGCTGAAGATGCAAGCGATGAGAGAAATCTGCCTGATGAAACAGAATATGACTTTACCGTTGATTTTCGCCCAAAAAGCGGAGCACTAAATGGATTTTGGCTGCGTGCACGATATGCGCATGTAGATTTCGAAGGTGGCGAGGATACCCAAGACGCCAGAATAATATTAAATTATGAATTACCATTTTAAATTAAGAAAAATTACATAAGCCACTTTGAAATTACGTTGATGTAAAATTTAATAACCGCTGCGTTTAAAATATCAATAAAAAACGCACCTACAAGCGGGATAACCAAAAACGCTTTAACTGATGCACCAAATCGGCTTGTAAGAGCAGTCATGTTAGCAATGGCAACCGGTGTGGCGCCAAGCCCTAAACCCACAAAACCAGAAGATATCACCGCTGCATCATAGTCGCGGCCCATTACACGAAACACAACAAGTGATACAAAAAACACAATGACAAGCATTTGAGCAAACAATGCGACCATCACACCAACCGCACCCCCTGCTAGTACCCATAAGTGCATGCTCATTAAGCTCATACTTAAAAAGATGTTTAGGCTTAAATCACTCATTCGATCCACCGCTGCAGAGTACAGCTGTAATTTAAATACATCGGTTAAATTCGTAATGATGATGCCCACAAACATGGAGGTAAGAAATCCAGGAATTAACACGCCTTCTGCAAACAAGAATCTATTCACCAAGTGCCCAACTTGTACACATACGGCTAAAACCAAGAGCACAGATAATGTATTCTGTAGCGTTTCAGTGCTTTGGCCTTCGATTGGACTTTTATCGTGTGTTTGTTGAGTTTGAGTTTTATTATTTGAACTTGATTGCAGATTGTTCTTGGTGATCAGGCGTTTTCCGATTGGCCCTCCAAGAATCCCTCCTGCTACTAAACCAAAGGTTGCAAAAATAATTCCGACTGCACCTGCTCCGGCTATACCCGCAGCTTCTGCTTCATTGCCCCAGGCAATTGCGGTGCCATGCCCACCCGCAAAAGACACGCTTCCTGCCATCAGGCCATAAGCTGGGTGCGCATCAAATAATAAAGCAATTCCGATTCCTGTTGCGTCCTGAATAATAAGAAAAATAAAAGCCACAAAGGTTAATACCAGCAATGCTTTTCCACCGCTTACTAAGGTTTTAAATTTTGCTGAGAGGCCAATGGTGCTGAAAAATATGAGTAAAAGTATGTCCCTAATTTGCATATCAAAATTTATTTCAACATTTGCAAACTTATAGATCAACGCGACGATGATGCTGCATAATATTCCTCCGGTAACGGATGGAGGAATATAGTTTTCGCGTAAGAATTTGATATTTTTGGTGATAAAAAAACCAATAAATAACACGATAATGCTAAGTGTTAACACATAACCAGGTTGTACCAGAATTTTGGAAATTTCTTCGGTGCTATTAATACGCTTTTAGCCTCATGTATAAAAGAAGAATTGGCTGGTTTATTTATTGTTTATAAAAAGCTGTACGCTACAAAATTACTTAGACCAAGATTGTGGAATTGCAGCCAATGGACAAGGTGCTTTGCGTACAATTTGTTCAGTTGTGCTACCACGCATCGCATCGAGTATGCCTTCATGGCCCGCAGTGGCCATAAAAATGGCATCTGCGGAAAATTGATTTGCAGCAGAAATAATTTCTTCTACAGGATCTCCTGATCGAACTTCTTTTCGAAATTTCCAGGCGGAATTTTCAGGCAGATCCAAATCGAGTATTGCGTCATCCTCTCCAACGTGCAGCAAGATTATTTCAACAGTGTCCCCTACGCCAAGTGCTTGTGCTGCTCTGGTAGCATAGACAATGGCTGCATTGGGTGAAGGTTGGCGATCGATAGGTACTAATATGCATTTTAGGGAAATGTCTCCATCCTCTAGATGAATGAAGCTCTTGCCCTCGCTTGGGACAAACAGTGTAATGACATATGACGAATGCGCGATGGCTTCTGCCTTGGAGCGGCTTAACCATCTTGGCAGACCTTCCCGACCTTCAGTGGCTAATACAACCAGATCAACCGGATCACTCTCTAAATAATTAAGTATTGCTGATGTTGCTGTTATACCAGATTTAACGGATTTCCTTATTTTCACCCCCAATTGCTCAAAAACTGCTTCCCGTGGGCTGCCTTTTTCTAACAGGCTCCAACGTTCTAGAGTTTTACGCACAGGTGGAAATTTTTTCCACTGAGATGTATCACTTTGATTATTGCCAACATTAAGAATTGTAAACTCAGCTTGGCGCAGCAATGCAATCGCAAGTGCATGAGCAAATGCTTTTTCACTTTCGGAAGAAAAATCAGTGGGATGAAGGATCGATTTAATAAATGGCAGTTCAGTTGAGCTCATGTGTAATTATTTATATTTCTCTGGCACGTAATTTGTAAACAAGGGTTTGTCTGGGGTAGATTCATCCCTCTTTTTTATTTTGGGAAGTTTGGGCTCTTCAAAAGGGATTTCCTCATAAGGAATAATACTGAGTAAATGCGAAATGCAATTCAACCGAGCCTCTTTTTTATCATCTGCTTTTACAATATGCCAAGGCGCAAACTCTGTATCGGTAGCCACCATCATTTTGTCAATATATTTAGTATAGTCCCACCAACATCGATAGGACTCAAGATCCATAGGACTCAATTTCCATTGTCGCATGGGGTCATTGATTCTTTTTAGAAAGCGTTTTTCTTGCTGTTCTCGACTAACATCGAAAAAGTATTTGATAAGGATAATTCCTGAGCGTACAAGCGCAGCTTCAAGTCTAGGGGTCATGCTAAGAAAGTCTTCATATTCATCTTTGGTACAAAACCCCATAACAGGTTCAACCATTGCGCGGTTATACCAACTGCGATCAAATAATATGACTTCACCTCCAGCAGGTAAGCGAGCTATATAGCGCTGAAAATAAAGTTGAGTTTTTTCGCGCTCTGAAGGTGCAGGCAATGCGTTGATGCGAAAAATTCTTGGACTGACGCGTTCGGTAATACGCCGTATAACACCACCCTTACCCGCTGCATCGCGACCTTCGAAAATTACAACGATTTTTGCTTTTGTTTCTACTACCCATCTTTGTAGCTTTACAAGTTCTGTTTGAAGTTCGCTTAGCTCTTTTTCATATTCTTCAGTTTTCATATTCATGCCCTTCTGTTTTCATAATTTTTATTTATATACTAATACTCAACGCTCTATTTCTCTCCTAATAGAAACCAAACCAGAAGGTTCGCTAAATCGCAGCCGATAAACAGATCTTCCCTTGTAATATACCCAATGGTTACCCGATTCTAAATAAGGGCGGCCACATTTTCGTTTAACTTGAGCTTTAGAAGGTCCTGGTTTTAACCCATCAGATATGATGTGTGTACCGCATTTCATTGATTCTGCCCATGCAGATTCGCTGAACAGTGCAAAAACCATTAAAAGCACAATCGTTTGAATAACAAGGCCAAGTAAAATTGATCTGTTTATACTTGGTAGTATGTAACTGGTCATCGAACCACCTTTTATATTACTCTGTAGCTCTAATTATAATTAAGTTTAACTAATCATTTTATATTCACTGTGAATATAAGAATATAATGACATCAGCGCTTCATTTCGCGATAGATTTCTTTTAATTTACCATTGTCGGTAAATTTTAGTCTGTATACTTGATTACCTTTATAATATATCCAAGTTCCTCCCGATTTAGAGTAAGGTGAGCCACATAATCTTTGTACATCAGCAAACGACATTTGGTTACTTCTACCTCCTGTAGTAATTAAGTGCGTTCCACAGCGCATGGACGCCCATGCAGACTCGCTGAGAAAAGCGCATAGCAGTACTAGAGATAAAATTTTGAAGTAGAATTTAGTTTTCATTTTTAGTGCTACCTCATTATGTAATTCGTTATTTTAATAAAGCTTTGGTTATTTTAATTTGGAATTTTGTATTTAAGTGCAGGCCATGTGGCGAGCCCCTCGGCCGTTTGCACAACATCGCCACTAGCAACATCAGACATAAATGTACTAAGCGCAGAACGCACATTCATTTCGCCAGAACCCGTAATCCCTTCAAATCGATCTGTCCCTCCTGTTAACTTAAATATTCCTTTACAGGAGCCTGGCACGCCTGTGCAATCAAATTGCGCAAAAATATTTCCATCTGCGGCAACAATATGGCAGCGGCCATTTGCCTGCGTTTTCTTATTTACATAGTCTACATCTTGAACAGCAGGACATACAAAAATAGCGGTATCTAATTCTCCTTCACCCGTTTCGACATACATGATGCCGCTGAATTCACCAATAAATTGTGTTTGCTTGGATCCAACTTTATATATTTGGCCTTTTGCTTTCCACGGCGCAAGAATACTTACAGTGCCTTCTTCTGCTTGAATAAGTAGTGGAAATGCAAACAAGCTACATATAATAAACAGAGTAGCTATTAAGCGTTTTGATAAAATAGACATTCAATATCTCCTTGATTATTTATTTATTTTTAAGTAGCAGTATTAGGTGCTGAAAGTTTGAAAAGCGTGGCATAAAACACTGGCACCATAATCATTGTTAATATAGTTCCAAAAGTTAAGCCAGCCATAATCACCACTGCCATACCGATCCAAAATATATCCTGAAGCAGTGGCATTACCCCTAATACGGTTGTCCCTGCAGCCAACACCACAGGTCGTAAACGCGATAACGCTGCATCAATAATTGCATCATACTGAGGCTTGCCTTCTTCTACATAAATGTTTGCTTGATCAAGCAGCACAATTGCATTTTTGATCATCATGCCCGCAAGACTCATTGCACCCAATAACGCTACAAAGCCAAAGGCGGCTCCAGAAGTTAGCAAACCAAAAGTTACCCCGATCCACATAAACGGTATTGTGAATGCGATTACAAGGGGTGGCTTAAAGGCATTGAACAAGGCAACAATTATTATTGCCATTAATGCAAGTGCAGGAATAACACCAGGTATTAGCGAGGCTTTCGAATCTGCAGATGATTCTTTTTCACCTCCCCATTCTAAGATAAAACCAGGAGGCACATCTAAAGACTCAAATTTTTCACCTACACTTTCAACTAGTGTGGGCAAGGTTACACCCGGAATTGGGTTGGCTTGAATAGTTAATGTGGGTCGTCTGTCACGACGAACGAGAATAGGGTCTTGCCAAATCGGAAGTATATCGTCAACTACCTGCGAGACCGGTAGAGATTCAACGGATAAGCTACCTCGCAGTTGCAATACATCCAATGAACCCACATTTTGGCGCTCCTCTTCAACATTGCGCAATACAATGGGAATAAGGTCATCACGTTCTCTATATAAACCAATGTTGCGCCCGTCGTAGGCACGCTTGGTGGTGTTCGCGATATCCGCTCTGGTAATCCCAGACCAGCGAGCACGTTCTTGATTGAATTTTGGTTCGATGGTTTGGGTGCGATGTCGCCAATCCGTTTCATATAAACCCGATAACGGTTCATGTTCTAATATTTCAAGCCCCTTACTGGCTATTGATCTGAGTTCACTTGCTTCAGCGCGCGCTGAGCCCGAAATTCTGAATTCAAATTTCCACGTGTCACTGGGTCCTACACCGAATTTGCGCATCGGAACTATTGCATTAGGATATTGTTCTGCAAACCAGGGAGTTAGCTCTTCGAGTATGTCGTCGATATCTTTTCTGTCATGCATGTTCACAATAACTTGTGCATAGGATGCATTGTTACCTTCTGGTT
>CAYXVH010000023.1:0-3319 GCA_964468615.1 uncultured Thiotrichales bacterium
AACTCTTTGCATAGTTTCGTGTTGATTTGGTAATACAGATCCAACTATTGATGGTGGTTTCGTATCTTCACTACAATATTCTGATATGGGCGTGTAATTATCAGTTTCAGGTGTTGCAAAACCTGCATCTGCACGACAAACGTTAAGTCTGTTTACCATGTGTGCAAGTGCAACATGAACCGTTTCTTTGGGGTTTTCGATTACGAGAATCATGTGCGCAGCACAATCGATTGTTTCCCTTGATGTGTTATTTAAATTTTCATCAACAAAATACTTCTTGAGCGCTTTAGTAGTAGGGGGCTCATTTTCAAAAGGATTTTTTCGAGAATTGCTCATACTTTATAATTTAAAAATATGACAGTCATTAATATACTTTATTGATTGCTGAAGTGCATAGGTATTTATCGTCATAAGAGAAAAACATAATTTATGTTTTTGAGTAGTTATTGTCATATACATTATATAGAACTGCATCAATACTTATCTTACAAAACAAATTAATAACATTAATAAAACAAGCGTTTTTACAAACAAGTTTTTAGACAAGCCTGAATTAGTGTTTATTTCGTTTTAAAGATAATTAATGAAAAAGGAACAATTATGGCAATGAAATTTTTTGAAAAGACGCAATCTATGGACATTGCTTCTTTAAACATTGAAGGAATAAACGCATTTCTTCAAGACGTGGTTTCATCCAATGATGAAGATGCTCCGATAACATGTGGAATGTTTCGAATGGAAGAAGGAAAACCGCTCGATTACACATACAGTTATGCGGAATGCAAAATTATGCTCGAAGGGGAAATGACGATTACTGAAAACGGCTCTACTGCATCGATGAAGCCTGGAGATGTAGTTTATTTTGATAAGGATACCTCAGTAACTTTTTCATCGAATTCATCTGGTTTGGCGTTTTATGTTGGGCAACGTAAAGAAGGTGTTCTCTAGTAAAACAAATTTTAGTTTGATCTAACAGTAATTCAATTGTATCGGTGTAGATAGAGAACCAGCAATGCAAACAATAGAGAACAATAATTGATAACAAAATCGAAGGAGAAGTTCGTATGAATAAGATATTTAGAACTATGGGGTATGCGATATTATTCGCAATTACCCTGATACTAGTAACACCTATAAGCGCAAAAGATTGGTGGCCAGCAAAAGTAAACCCTTATAACCCATCTTGCTCGGATGGAAGTGATGAGTGTTGGGCATTGCCTGAAAACAATGCGGCTAAACTACCGGGCGCTGAATATGTTCCATTAAAACCGGATCAGGTAAAAAAGAAACACAACATATGTGTTTCGTTCCCACATTTGAAAGATTCGTACTGGGTAGGAGTCGCTTATGGAATTATTTCCGAAGGCAAAAGGCTTGGTCAGAAGGTCACTTTGCTTGAAGCAGGTGGCTATACCAATCTTGAACGTCAACTACGCCAGGTTGAAGACTGTATCTCAGCGGGCGCAGAAGCTTTAATTCTTTCAGCAATTTCAGGTAAAGGAAATATCAATCAAGTCGATGAAATTCGTGGCAAGGGAATTCCTGTTATTGATTTGGTGAATGGTATTGGCACCCAAGTGGATGCAAAAATATTAGAAAGTTGGTATTTACTTGGCTGGCTTGCTTGTGATTGGATTGCGCAGAAACATCCAGAGGGAAGCGGTAAAACATCCGCTGCCTGGTTCCCTGGTCCTCCAGGTGCTGCATGGTCTGTAGCAGGAGATCAAGGCTGTCATGATGCAGTAAAAGGTAGCGATGTTGAGATTATTGCGACTAAATGGGGAGATACAGGGAAAAGTATTCAGTTGAAATTAGTTGAAGACGTGGTTGCATCACGCACATCGGGAGGAACTACAGATCTTAATTACATTGTTGGCGCAACACCAACAATTGAAGCTGCGGTTGGTGTGGTGCGTGATCGTGGTATTCAAGATACAACCCGATTAGTTGCCTACTATTACAACACTGGATCTCATATTCTTTTAAAGCAAGGCCGTATGGATATGGCACCAACGGACCACATGGTTCTTCAGGGCCAAATCGCAATAGATCAAGCTGTTCGAATTCTCGAAGGTCTTCCAATGGCTACGGGGGGAACACCTGAACATGGTAATCCAGATCGAATTACCGAACACGTTCAACCGGTTCCGACCGTTGTAACAAAAGAAAATTATAATGAATTCGATCCAGCATCAACATTGGCTCCAGATGGATGGAAGCCTGTGTTTCGAGTGGACTGAAATCTATGTAACACAGAAATGAATTTAGTGGATGTAATTACAAATGTCTGCTCAAATAGATTACCGTGCTAATAAAAGCATTGTAGAGGAGTCGATGAGACGTTGGCAGTCGGCTCCTCTAAACAAGGATAATGCTATGAAAGCAGTTGATAACTCCGTACTGCTACGTGTAGAAAACATCTCCAAACAGTTTCCTGGAACCTTAGCGCTCGACAACGTAAGCCTTGATGTTAAAAAAGGCGAAGTGCATGTGTTGTTTGGTGAAAATGGCGCAGGGAAATCTACGCTTATTCAAATCATTGCAGGTGTACATCGACCTACGAAAGGAAAGATCTTTTTAAATGGACAGGATGTGGTATTACAGAACGTGCATCAGGCACGGAATCTCGGTATTAGTGCTGTGTTTCAAGAGTTTTCGATCATTCCGCAATTGACTGTTGGAGAAAATTTATTTCTCGGTTCAGAGATGACTAATGGACCATTTCTAGATAAAAATAAATTACGCGATCAAGCCAATGAAATTTTGGAAAGGTTGGGCTTTCCTCTAGACCCCAACAAACAGGTTATGTATCTGTCTCGTGCAGAACAACAAATGGTTGAAATTGCGAAAGCATTTCGAACCAAACCTTCGATAATAATTCTTGACGAACCTACCGCCTCACTTACTGAACGTGAAACTGAGCAACTGTTTTTAAAAATTGAAGAACTCAAACGTGAAGGAATAGGTATTATTTATATTACACATCGGATCAATGAAATTCAGAGAATCGGTGATCGAGTAACAGTGCTTCGGGATGGTAAATTGGTTTCAACAATCCCCGTTAAGGAAGCAAGTGAAGAGAAGTTAGTCGAACTAATGACTGGTCGAGTTATTGATCAGATTTTCCCTAACATTAATTTCAATCCAGATAAATCTTTGCTAAAGATTGAAGGCCTAACGCTTCAAAACAATGTTCTACAAGATGTATCCATGGAAATTAGAGAAGGGGAAGTAGTTGGCATCGCGGGGCTTGTGGGATCTGGTAAGTCAGAAGTGGGGCGCGCTGTATTTGGGCTAGAAAAAATTGCTAAAGGGAAAA
>CAYXVH010000024.1:0-12408 GCA_964468615.1 uncultured Thiotrichales bacterium
TAGCTTGCCGAATATGTTGCGCACTTCAAGTCTTGATGATGCGATAAACTTTTTAGAATTACGTGAGTCTGAGTATGAAACTGTTAGCCATTGAGACGGCAACAGAGTCATGCTCAGCTGCCTTGCTGGTAAATGATGAAGTAATTTGCCTAAGTGAAATTGCGCCCAGGCGACATAATGAAATTATTTTGCCTATGTGTGAGCAAGTGCTAGCGCAAGGTCAAACCAGTCTTTCGCAATTAGATGCTATAGCCTTTGGAAGAGGACCAGGTGCTTTTACGGGTGTGCGTTTAGCAGCGAGTGTTACTCAAGGGATTGCATTAGGACAAGATCTGCCTGTAGTTCCCGTTTCATCTTTAGCCTCTCTTGCACAAGCAGCTTTTGAGGCTCAACATACGACTCAAGTACTGTCATGCATCGATGCTCGCATGCAAGAAATATATTATGGCTTATATGCTTTAAATAAAAATGAAGTGGACATTTATGAGTTCATGGAATTGGTGGGCGAAGAAAAAGTTACGCCGGCTAACCTTGTAAAAGCCGATGTCGATGATGACTGTTATGGAGTGGGTTCAGGGTGGGGGTCTTATGCAGAAAATTTGCAGGAAACATTGGGCAAAAAAATATCATTTAATAGTGAAGTATTCCCTCAAGCAGAGTATGTGGCAAAATTAGCTAAAGTATATTTTAAGCAAGGCAAAAGTGTTGCAGCTGTTGAAGCTTTGCCAGTTTATTTACGTGACAACGTGGCAGAAAAACCAAAAAACAAAATGGTGTTTTAAATTATGGCAACATCTGTTTTTCATTTAGCATTCCCAGTCTATGATATTGAGAAAACCCGTGCGTTTTATGTCGATCTTCTTGGTTGTGTGGTTGGGCGTGAAGATAAGCGTTGGATAGACTTTAATTTTCATGGTCATCAGCTCAGTGCGCATCTGTATGACCATGAAGATATGTTTACGCCATCCAACCCGGTAGATGAGTATGATATTCCCGTTAGACATTTTGGTATCGTTTTAAATTGGGGTGAATGGGAACATTTGGCGGAACGTCTTAAGCGCGAAGGAATCAAATTCCACATCGAGCCATGTATCCGCTTTAAAGGGCAGGTCGGCGAACAAGCCACTATGTTTATTCAGGATCCAAGCAATAATTATCTGGAATTCAAGTCCTTTAAAGACATGGGTCAGGTTTTTGCTAAAGAATAATTGGGAAGTCATTATGCGAGTTTTAATTATATTATTGTCGGTAATATTTTCGAGTGTATGTCTTGCGAGTGATGCGGAAATAGTCAAGGTCAAAGCAGAAAAGACCTCTGCTCAGAAATATAATATCTCCGTTACTCTAGAGCATGCTGATAAAGGTTGGGAACATTATGCAAATGCATGGCGTATATATTCTGCTGATGGAGAATTGATTGGTGAGCGCACGCTTCATCATCCACATGTTAAAGAACAACCATTTACCCGTAGTCTTTTGGGAATTGCTATTCCTAGCGAGCATAGTGAAGTAACAATTGTTGCGGTCTGCTCTAAAACCGGTGAAAGCAAAAAAAGCTATACCTTAAAGCTTCGTTAATTGTATTTTCCCGGATATATTTTCTTTAACAAGCTTTAACTAAAATATTCTATTAGGCCTTTGTTATACTGCATGAATGAAGCGCGTCTATAGCGAGCCCAATCCAATCTTTATTTATCAGATAAAAGAACTCCTCGAAGAGAAGGGGATTGCCTCTATAATTAAAAACGAACATCTATCGGGCGGTATAGGCGAACTTCCACCTACAGAAGTCTGGCCTGAATTATGGGTGGTAGATAAAGATGATAATGGCCCTGCAAAAAGAATTGTAGATGAATTTATGCAGTCGATTAAAGCCAATCCGCAGGCCTGGAAATGCCTAGGCTGTGGAGAAGAGATTGAGGGGCAATTCAATATTTGTTGGAGTTGTGGGCAAGAATCTACCTCTAAATGATATCTTTTCTGTGATATTTATTGATAAAAAGGCCAGAAATCTCTTTTTTTTATTGGCGTTATGGTTAGAAAATGATTAGCATGTGGGGTTATTGAGACGTCACGGTAGCGAATAGCTAAGTCTGTTCAAAAGCAGTAAGCCTCGATTAAATTAAGATTCATTAAATTAGGAAAAACAATATGAGTAACGGTACAGTAAAATGGTTCAATGCAGATAAAGGCTTTGGCTTCATCACTCCAGAAGACGGCGGAAAAGATTTGTTTGTACACCATTCTGAGATTCAAAGTGGCGGCGATTATGCAACACTCAATGATGGACAAAAAGTAGAATACGAAGTAGGCGAAGGTCAGAAAGGGCCATGCGCTAATAAAGTAAAAGCTATCTAATTAGTTCTACTGCTTAACGCAGTTTACCCTCAGTAAATTATCACAACAGCCAGGCAGCGTTTAAATCGTTGTCTAGCTGTTGCGTTAAGTTTCAATACAAGATGAACCTTATTTTATAAGCGATTCATCCATCATCTCGGTTTCAATACGAAGTGCGAAGCCTATTTAGTTATACAGTCAAAACACAGTTCTTATAATGAGAGTGGTTGAAATCTCTCGTGAGCCTGTTGAGCTTTATAAAATTCTCAAATTCGAAGGAATGGTCACCAGTGGTGGCGGAGCCAAAGCTGTAATTGCTGAAGGTCTGGTTCTGGTTAACGGGATATCTGAAACTAGAAAGCGAAAGAAAATAGTATCAGGCGATGTTATAGAGTTTGATCAAGAGAAAATTCGCATCCAACTAAAATAGTTAATCTTAACTTTTTTAACATTAGTCTGGTAAAAAGTAAGGCTTTCTGTTATCCCGCAACTGGTCAGGAAATAATTTTATAGATGTGAACTTTCAATAGAGCTTTTAAGTCGAAGTAGTGGTGTTATTAGTTCCCGTGAGGTGATAAATATGAGCGCAGGATTTAGATCAATAGAAATGGCGCGGAGGTTATATGGACTTAGTGGGGAAGAGCAAAGGATATTTTTGGATACGCTAGAATGGGCTGGAGAAAACGATAAAGCGAAAAAGTATTTGCGTCTATATACAAAAGGCGAGATTACTCGTGAGCAGTTTATAAATGCTTGCGATGAGCTAAAGAAAAAATTTGAGTAAATTAAGTCTAAGTAATCATTGTATCTATGCCGACGTGAAGCTGTAGATTTCTCTCTTTAGTTTCCTTGCGCATTTCCCGGCGCATTTTTCCTGCATCAAAAAGTCTTTGTTCAGTTTCTGATTCAATCTGCAACGTGGGTGCTTGTTGGGGTACACCATCTTCATTAACAGAGATCATGGTGAAATAGCATGAGATGGCATGATATTTTGATTTTTCTCTAATTTTTTCGCCTTCTACCCGTATACCTACTTCCATTGAACTGCGACCGACGTAATTAATATTGCACTTAAAGGTTACAAGGTCGCCAACCGTAATGGGCGATTTGAACTCAACATGGTCTAGGGCAGCAGTCATGACATAGGATTTGCAATAGCGAGATGCGCAAGAAAATGCAGCCTCATCTAAAAGTTTAAGAATAGTGCCGCCATGAACATTGCCAGCAAAATTGGCCATGTCCGGTGTCATTAGGCGGGTCATGAAGAGTTTTTTTTCTTGTTTCACTGGGTCGCTCATGTCTACTTCTAATGTTCCTTGTTATGTTTTTTCTTGAAGCAGCTTGCAGTCTATAGTTTTCACTAGCCTATAGATCGTTGATTTTATCTGCTTGTTCTTTGAGTTGTTGTAATGAGGTTTGCATTTCGGCAACGCGCTCACGTTCTTTATTTACAATATCTGCTGGTGCTTTATCAGCAAAGTTAGGATTATTTAATTTTGCCGAGCTTTTTTCGAGTTTGGATTCTATTTTTTTAATCTCTTTTTCAAGTCTTGCGCTTTCTGCATCTTTATCAATTAACCCTGCCAGAGGGATGAGGATTTTCATTTCGCCGACTAATGCAGTGGCGCATTCAGGTGCAGAGTCATCTGCCAACCATTTAATGTCTTCAACTTTCGCCAGAGAATAAATATATTGCTGGCTATTTTCGAAATAGTTTTGGTCTTGTGTGGACCAGTTTTGCAACAAAATGTTTAATGGTTTGCCAGGTGCGATGTCCATTTCGGAGCGTATTTTTCGAATGCCATTGATAAATTCTTTTGACCACTCTAGTTCTTGCAAACTTTCTACATCTACGTAATCGTTGTTACTTCTTGGAAAATCTTGCGTAGAAATGCTGTCGCCCGGTAGCTTTAATTCTTTGGCGATCGGTTGCCAGGCTTCTTCAGTAAGGAATGGAATAATCGGGTGAAGTAATTTTAATAAATTCTCTAATACTTCTAGTAAAACGCGACGCGAGTTCTGTTTGATACTTTCATCAACATCGTCTTTAAATAAAGTGGGTTTGCATAGCTCTACATACCAGTCACAAAACTCATGCCAGGAAAATTCATATAAAGCTTGTGCTGCGAGATCAAAGCGATAATTCTTTAAATGTCTGTGTGTGAGGTCAATCACTTCTTGCTGTTTACTTAAAATCCAACGATCCGCCAATGTGAGTTTCTGTTTTTCAATCTGACTGGCAATATTTTTATCTTCACAATTCATCAAAACGAAGCGCGTTGCATTCCAGAGTTTATTGCAGAAGTTTCGATAACCTTCAATTCGGTTTAAATCAAATTTAATGTCTCTTCCAGTAGACGCTTGAGCAGCAAATGAGAAACGTAAGGCGTCTGTGCCATAAGCTTTGATACCTTCTGGATATTGATTACGAGTTGCTTTCTCGATTTTTGAGGCCATCTCAGGCTGCATGAGACCAGTGGTGCGCTTTTTAATTAAGGTATCAAGATCTATGCCATCAATAACATCAATTGGATCTAAAACATTGCCTTTAGATTTAGACATTTTTTGTCCATCAGCATCACGCACAAGGCCGTGGATGTAGATTTTTTCAAATGGAACATCGTCCATGAATTTCAAACCCATCATGATCATGCGGGCAACCCAGAAGAAAATGATGTCGAAACCGGTGATTAATACTGAAGTAGGATAAAACGTTTTTAGTTCTTTAGTTTGTTCAGGCCAGCCTAAAGTTGAAAAAGGCCATAGTGCAGATGAAAACCAAGTGTCTAATACATCTTCATCTTGTTTAAGTTCAAAATTGGTGTCCAAATTATATTTTTTACGTACGTCTTTTTCATTCTCAGCCACATAAATCTTTCCATCGCTGTCATACCAAGCGGGTATACGGTGGCCCCACCATAGTTGACGACTGATGCACCAATCTTGAATATTATTCATCCATTCAAAATAAGTTTTGCTCCAGTTTTCTGGAACAAATTGAATATCACCATCTTTGACAGCTTTAATGGCTGGGTTAGCTAGCGGCTGGATCTTCACATACCACTGATCTGTTAAATAAGGTTCAACCACTACACCTGAACGATCACCTCTAGGCACCATCAGTTTGTGATCTTTTATTCCAGCTAGAAGATCTTGTGCTTTTAAGTCAGCAACAATTTGTTTGCGTGCTTCAAATCTATCCAGTCCTTGATATTTTGCAGGAGCATTATCATTAACCTTGGCATCGATAGTGAAGATATTAATTTTTTCTAAGTTGTGGCGGTTACCTACTTCATAATCATTAAAGTCATGTGCAGGGGTAATTTTTACACACCCGGAACCGAACTCAGGATCCACATAGTCGTCTGCAATAACGGGAATTTCTCGATCGGTTAAAGGTAGCTTGACGGTTTTGCCGATTAGGCTTTGGTAACGTTCATCATTAGGGTGTACTGCAACCGCAGCATCACCTAACATGGTTTCTGGCCGGGTTGTTGCTACAGTAATATGACCGCTACCATCGGAGTAGGGATAGCGCATATACCACATGTGGCCATTTTCTTCTTCGGAAATAACTTCTAAGTCTGAAACCGCAGTGTGAAGTTTTGGATCCCAATTCACCAAGCGTTTGCCGCGATAAATTAAACCTTCGTCATATAGACGTACGAATACTTGCTTAACTGCTTCAGAAAGGCCTTCGTCCATAGTGAAGCGTTCGCGCGACCAATCCAGTGAAGAACCCATGCGTTCTAATTGGCCATAAATAGTATTACCGGATTGTTCTTTCCACTCCCAAACTTTATCTACAAATTTTTCACGACCTAAATTCTGGCGTGTTTTATCTTCAGCGTTTAGTTGTCGTTCAACCACCATTTGCGTAGCAATGCCAGCATGATCGGTGCCAGGTTGCCACAGTGTGTTATAGCCACACATTCGATGATAACGTGTCAGGCAGTCCATCAAGGTATTATTGAATGCATGCCCCATATGTAACGTTCCCGTTACATTGGGTGGTGGAATCATAATGCAGTATGAATTATCGCCTTTGCCTGAAGGCGTAAAGTAATTATTGCTTTTCCAAAACTGATACCACTTCTGTTCAATATCTTTGGGTTGATAGGTCTTATCCATGTCGAGATTTGGGGCTATATTGGGGCGATCAGATGGTTTGAAATGTGATTCGAATTGTTATTAGTACGTATGATGCAGCGAGGTAAGAAGTCGGTGCAAGTTACTAGTATAACAATATAGATGCACCTAAGAAGTACTCAGGTAAGCATACAGTAATGGATTAGCCAATGTGGCTATAAGGGTTAAGACTTTCTTTGGCCGGGGAGGCGGGCGCGAACTTCACTAAGCACTTGTTGCACAATTTGCTCACTCGCGTTTTCAAAATGCTTAAGCATAATTTCGTGGACGGTTTTGGTTAGCGCGATTTCAAATTCTGATTTATCAGTACGACGATTTTGAGGCGATTTTTCAGCTTGGATGGCCGCATTCTGAATGGCTTGGGCGGTGCTAGTGGAGGCTCCATTGCCATTCATAGAGGTCACCACAGGCTTGGCCTGGGTAAGTGTCTGGGCTTGTGTTTGTCTAGAAAGCGTGGGTTTATTACCGATTGGAGTGTTTGAGGTCCCCACTATATTGTCTAAGACCGGTGCCTTTTTAGCGCTGTTTCCATCCATAGAAGCAAGAGAATTAATTGATTAAGTCAAGATGAGGATACTTCATGGTGCTGGGGCGCTAGGCCGTTCTCACGATAAAAGCGATAGCGTTCACGACCAGCGACAATCGAATCAGGATGGCTATCAATAATTTCTGCAATCCTCTGAAATTGCTTGAAATTTTCTACTAGTTGATCGGATACATTAACTAGCATATCTGTATGTCCAGAGGTCATTTCTGGGCTCTTTTCAGAGCTGATAGTGACTGGACAACCCGCTATTGGAACAGGAGAAATCTCATGAGGAATAAAGCTGCGATCACGAAACGTCCAAAGTAGAGCATTTAGTTTTTCGCAATCAGTTTCGTTATTCATGTGAATATGAATTCGGTGGCCTGCAGAAAAGGCTTTTTCCGCAATTCGGCAGGCAGTGCTCAAAGCAAATTGTGGCAAACTGTTTTTGGTCACGTAGAAATCAACGCGAGGTATACCTGAACTCGCCATGTTAATGTTCAAAACTCATAGGCTTGATGCAATAAGTACTCAGTAAGTAATGGAACAGGTCTGCCAGTGGCACCCTTCATTTTGCCTTGGTGCCAGGCAACACCTGCAATATCTAAATGTGCCCAAGTATATTTTTTGGTGAATCTAGATAGGAAACACGCTGCAGTGATCGTGCCGCCCCACCGTCCGCCGATATTTGCGATATCTGCAAAATTGGTATCTAACTGAGGTTGATACTCATCCCAGAGTGGCAACTGCCACGTACGATCTCCTGTTTGCTCGCCAGCATTTATAAGTGCTTTGGCGAAATCATCATCATTGCTCATTACACCTGATGGAATTTGGCCTAATGCGACTACACATGCTCCGGTTAGCGTTGCAATATCGATAACGACTTCTGGATCAAATTTATCTACATAAGTGAGTGCATCGCATAACACCAAACGACCTTCTGCGTCAGTATTTAAAATTTCTACAGTTTGTCCCGACATGGTAGTGACCACATCACCAGGTTTAGTGGCTTTCCCATCTGGCATGTTTTCAGCGCAAGCGATTACACCCACAACATTAATGGGTAAATCTAATTCGCAACAAGCCTTCATCGTGCCCAATACGCTTGCCGCACCACACATATCAAATTTCATTTCATCCATGGTTGAACCCGGTTTTAATGAGATGCCGCCGGTGTCGAAGGTAATGCCCTTGCCAACTAAAACAATTGGGCGTTCATCTTCATTTCCTCCGCTATATTCCATGCTGACCAGTTTTGCTGGTTCTACACTTCCATTTGAGACTGAGAGTAGTGCGCCCATGCCAAGTTTTTTCATTTGTGCTTCTTCAAGCACATTCACTTTTAATTTACGAAAAGCTTTCTTTAGTGCCAGTGCTTGTTCAGCAAGGTAAGTAGGCGTGCAAATATTTCCAGGCAAGTTGCCGAGTTCTTTGGCTAAATTCATGCCATTGGCAATAGCTTGTCCAAATTCAATGCCGTCACGCATGTCTGCGATATCATCTTTATTAGCAGTTATAAACTTTTGCTTTTTAAGGCGAGTTTTTGAATTCGCCGCGCTGGGTTTGGTTTCGCTATAGATATACATTGCAGATTCAATAGCCGTTACGCTAAGTTGAACTTTAGTAAGTGTATCTACATTTTTAATAGGCAGTTCAGTTAAGCAATTAATCACATTGCTTGTTTTATTGCGTTTAATTTCATTGGCTACCGCAGCAAGCACTTTTTTATACGCGCTAATGGTGAATTCATCTTGTTCTCCACAGCCCACCACAATGATGCAGTTATGTTTGCTGCGGCTAGAGTTATGTAGTGTTGTTATTTGTCGTAAGCTACCGCCGGCGATGCCGCGTTGGCAGGCGTTGGAAATACTGCCTCGATAAAGCTTATCTAGTTTTTTCGCAGAATCACTTAGACGTTTGGGTTTGAATATGCCCACTACGACACAATCAGCGGCTTCTTTATCTACGGAAGTGGTTTTTGCAATGTAATCCATGGTTTTCCTCAATTAAACTGTCTGTGTTTGCTGCATTATTGCTAATATTGGGCTAAATGTAACCAAAGGATCTGGTCTGTATCAATAAAAAGCGCATATGTTTTCAACCTTAAACCGATACTTCTCTAAAGAACTTGCTCAAACTTTCGCCGGTGTCAGCATTGTATTGTTGCTGGTTATTGTCGGGCAGTCATTTGTGAGCCTGCTTGCAAAAGTAATGAAAGGGAAGTTGCCGGCTGATGTTGTGATTTCGATGCTAGGTTTTGGAATTTTAAAATCTGCGATTTTATTAATTCCTTTTGCGCTATTACTGACGATTATGCTTAGTTTGGGTCGTCTATATCGTGATAGTGAAATTTATGCCATTAAAGCGAGTGGTATCGGTTCGCGTTCATTATTGCGTTATGCAAGTTTACTTTTTATACCGCTGATTATTTTTCTGTTATACCTTTCAGTTTTCTCAGCACCTTGGGCAGAGCAACAAATTGAAATCATAAAACAAAAGGCCAGTGGTTTTGCCGATATTTATAGTTTAACGCCTGGGCAGTTTATTGAATCAAATCAAGGTAATTGGGTGGTTTTTGTAGAGCAATCAGACCGAGAGTCTGGTGAAGTTAAAAATGTTTTTATTTACGACCGAAGAGATGGAAACGTTGCAATTGAAACTGCACAACATGTGGAGCAGAAAAATTTATCTGAGCTGGGAGGTGAGTCACTGATTTTGAAAAAAGGTCAGCGTTATGAAGGTACACCAGGAGAAGGTGGGTTTACGTTGCTTTCATTTAATCAACACGCGGTACGCATACCTGAATTTGATTTAAATGTGGATGATCAGAATCCGGAATTCAAATCTACTAGCGAACTGCTGAAGTCTGGGCTGTTGGTTGATGTTGCAGAGTTTCAGTGGCGAATATCAGTGCCTATTGCGGCAATACTTTTAGCCTTGTTGGCCTTTCCATTGAGTGTTACCAATCCAAGGCAGGGTCGTTTTGCGGGCTTGGTAATCGCTATTGTTATTTACTTAATATATTCAAATTTACTTATCCTCGCAGAAACATGGGTAGCAGATGGGAAACTTCCCATTATGCCAGGTATGTTTGCAGTGCATGCTGCCATGCTTGTGTTGGTGATTGTGCTGAGTTTGCGACAACGATTAGGTGCTTAGCATGAATATGTTTAAACATTTTGATCGTTACCTGGGAAGAACTGTATTTGTAGGGACCTTGTTTGCACTACTGGTACTATTCTCTATTGATTCGATTATCGATTTTATAAATGACGTTGAATCTGTAGATGATCGTGGTTTTACATTTGGGCATGTCATGTTGAGACTGTTGTTTGAAATGCCGCAGCGTTTATATGAATTTATGCCCACAGCACTTTTATTAGGTGCCTTAATTGGTTTAGGCGGATTAGCCGCTAAAAGTGAGTTAGTAGCATTGCGTTCAGTGGGAATAAGCAAGTTGAGAATTGTTTGGTCGGTACTTAAGGTTGGGATTGTGTTAATAGGTATTAGTGTTTGGGTGGGTGAAATGGTGGTACCTACTGCTCAAGGGTATGTGAATAGTTTAAGTAAAAGCCAAGTTCGAGATGCGAAAAATGCTAATGGAGAGGTCGGCGACATAGAGAAAATATCATTGCGCTCAAAATACGGAATATGGGTGCGAGATAATAATCGTTACATTAATGCGCAAGAAATCTACCCTGATTATCGAATGCGAGACATATGGATTTATGAATTAGATGAGCAATACAAATTAAAACGTGCAAGCTTTGCTAAACAAGCGGTGTATGAAAACGATGTTTGGAGATTATCCGATATAAAGCATAGTTTGATTTCAAATAGCGGTGTAGAAACGGTGGCTGCTGAAGAGGAGCATTGGGAGCGCTTGGTCTCGACGGAATTGTTTGATGTGATAACCGTTAAGCCTGAATTTATGGGGGCAATTAAGCTAAAAAAATACATTAGCTATCTAAACGATAATGAATTGGATTCAAAGCGCTATCAACTCGCCTATTTTAATCGATTTGCTGTACCGCTATCGGGTATCGCAATGCTACTGCTCGCAGTGCCTTTCGTATTTCGCTCGGCGCGTGCAGGTGGCTTAGGCCAACGTATTACATTGGGTATTGGAGTTGCCGTGGTATTTAATTTGCTTAGCAGAGTGTTAAGCAATACTAGTGTAGTATATGACATTCCACCTGTGGTTGGCGCCTTTTTGCCAACATTAATTGTTATAGCAATTGCCACTATTGCGTTGCGGAAGATGGCTTGAATTCTGATATCTGCTTTCTACCCAAGGTTGTGAGCACATGGATGTACGAATATAAGAAGCATCACGGATGATGCATCTGATTAAATATTATTTTGCTAGAATGACCGCTACCGACCCAAAGCGGACATACGTATTTCCTGATAGCTGTGATATCCATGCAAAATTGCCATGTATTAAGATGTTAGCCATACACAACATCCAGCAAAGAAGAGGAGGATTGAAAGATGATTAAATTCGTTATGTGCTTAACGCGACCCCCGGATATGACTCGTGCGGAGTTTAAAGATTATTGGATGAACAAGCATGGCCCATTCTTCATGAGCAATGCTGATGCAATGGGCGCTAAAAAGTATGTGCAATCGCGCACAATAGATTCGCCTTTGAACCAAGGCCTAAAAGAATCTAGAGGAATGTTGCCAGAGTATGATGGCGTTGCAGAGGTATGTTTTGAATCAGAAGAAGCCCTTATCGAGGGGATGAGTTCTCCTGAAGGTCAGAAATTGGGTGCTGCGTTACTGGAAGATGAGGGGAAATTTGTCGATCACTCAAAGTCATCAGCATTCATTGTCGAAGAACACGAACTTTAAGTGGCTAACAAGGCGTTCAATGATGGCCGCCGCTTAACTTGGTGTTAATGACCGCTATTGGCCGAAAGCAGACATAAATCAAAAGCCTTAAATTGTTAGATTTACAAAACGCATGGGTGAAGAGTTAAATAACGAGGATCTAATCACATCGATCTCTGATGGCGTATCGAAAGGTTTGGTTGCGGTATTGATGAGTGCACTAAGCTTGCTTATTTATGTGCCGTTGTATCTAACCCGTGATCAATTACCGGATTGGGTAGTGTTGTTCTTGGATCCTAGACTTGTAATTTCAGGTGTGCTGCTTATTGGGCTTGGGGTTTATATTTGTGCTAGGGCAATTCGGAAACTATTAAATAGAACGCGTGCATAACTGCTTACTCAATGTTGCACTATGTCCGCTATTGGCCGAAAGCAGACAATTATAAATGACTCATAGTCTCTATAAACAGGTTTTGGTTGTATGCTTAATAGCGTTATCTACCACACCAGTATATGCAGATGTTTCGTATAAAGGTGTTTATATAACTTTAGCAATC
>CAYXVH010000025.1:0-4374 GCA_964468615.1 uncultured Thiotrichales bacterium
TGCATCAGCAGTAGCTAATGACAGTTCGTCTCGAATTTTAAATAGCGGTAGTACTTTTAGTCGTTTTGCAATATTCTTATCTAGCAAATGTACAACTTCAGGATCATAAAGACCGGATCTTAATCGAATGTAAGGTACAGATAACTGTTCTGAAAGTGCTTCTAATATTTCTTGTTCAGAAACCCACCCACGATCTACAATCACTTGACCAATCTTTTTACCCGTTACTTCTTGTAGTTTCAGACCCTCTTCTATTTGTGCAGCGGTGATTATCCCTTTAGCAAGAAGAATATCGCCCAGTCTTATATTTTCTTTGAAATCTTTTTGTATCGCGGTAATTACAGTAGCTTGTCCATCCGTTTTCAGTATGTTGATTGCATTTTTAAAGCCAGTAATTTGAAATATTTCTAATATATTATCTTTAACATTTGCAAGCTTAAGACTTCCACCTAATTTTATTAGCTCGTCTTGAGCATCTAGTAAAATTTCAAGCGCAGCACTATTTATAAGCGCTGTGGTAGCAAGATCTACGATGATATGGGTTTCGTTTTTTTCTATACAGTCAGATACAACTGATTTAAAAGATTCTATTGAATCACCAACAAGCTTATTTCGTGGCGCAAGATATGTCATTGCACCCACACGGCTGCGTGTGACTTTTTGCGTGATATATTCCTCGGCAGCACTCACTACTAATCAGCCTTATAAGTTATTACTTGGAAATAATGTAGAAATTCATACTTGATGACTTAACTAACAAAACGTAGTTTTTCGAGTCTCAAGTTATTCAACTGCTCAGTAAGTGGAATCGGTTTGCTTATACCGTAACCCTGCGCATAATTAATACCAATATCTTTGATACAGCGAATAATTTCTGGGTTTTCTACAAATTCCGCAACAGTTTCAAGGCCTCGCACTTGGCTAACTTGGTTGATCGCTTTTACAATTGCTTCTGTGAATGGATCATCAACAATTCCTTTAATAAACGATCCATCAATTTTAAGATAATCAACAGGTAAACTTTTTAGGTATGCAAAGGAACTTAGTCCTGAACCAAAATCATCTAGCGCAAATCGAAATCCTTGATCTTTCAAAACACTCATAAGACGCTTTGCATCTATTAGATTATTCACCGCAACCGTTTCTGTAACTTCAAAGCAATACATTTCAGGTGATATTTGGTATTGATTTACAAGCAAAGAAATTGACTCCTCTAAATTTGGTTCGTTCATAGACTGACCTGATAGATTAATTGTCCAAATGTAATCTTGAACATCCGCATATCTTGCAGCATCGGTGAGCATCTTAAAGGTATTTTCAATTACCCATGCATCAATCAACGGCATGAGACGGAATCTCTCAGCTGCTGGCAAGAATTTACCTGGAGGAATTACAGTGCCGTCTATGTCTAACATCCGTAGTAAAATTTCAAAATGCAAAGTATGCGATGAATCATCAATCGGCTGGATCATCTGACTGTATAGTTCAAATCCATTTTGATTGAGCGCCTTTTGTATGCTTCTTACCCAATGCACTTCACCTTTACGACGCTGTAGCTGGGTATCACCAGGTTGATAAACTTGTACCAAATTACGACCTTGCTCTTTAGCCACATTTACAGCCAATTCTGCAGCTGCGAATACACTTTGGATACTTTCACAATCGGCATTCATTTCTGCTACACCAATACATATAGAAGTATCATACTTCTGGTTATTCCATGAAAAATTCATATCATGAATAGCTAAACGAATATTATCAGCGATACTGCAACCCATCTCTAATGAACATGAGTCGAGTAGCACCCCATATTTGTCGCCAGTTAATCGAGCAACAGAATCCGTGTCTCGTATTTTGTCTCTAATTAGACTGCTTACATCAACGATTAATTGATCTCCTGCTTTATTATCAGCGGTATCATTTATAACCTTTACCCCATCTATATCGATATGCAATATGCAATATGTTTTTCCTTCAGACTGCGCAGAAGTAAGTGCATTTTCAAGCAAATACTCAAATCCATTTCGTTTTAACAAACCGGTAAGACTGTCATAATTCGCCATAGTCACCTTAGCGGCTTTTCTTGCCATGGTTTCTAGTAAATTCCGATCACTATTAGAAAAATCACGCGAGTAGTTTGGATTTAAAGTTACTAATATTCCGCTCACTTGATCGTTATTTACTAAAATTGGGCAGCAAACGATTTTATAAGGTACATCAGGTAACAACGATGCGCGCAATGTATCCGTTAAATCATTCATCACCAGGCTAGATCTGTTCTCTTCCATCCATGGAAATAAATTATTTTTAAGTTGCAAGAGCATGGAATGAATATAATGGATAGTATGTTTTGTATTATGATGAAATACGATTAGGTCTTCCCTAGGCATAATGAGTACTGACATAGCCACATCCAAGTAGTCAGTGCAATTTTCCACAAGATGTTGCAACACTTCAGGACCATTTATCATTCCATCTGATTGATCATCTGTATCATATACAAGATTTAATTCTTCATATCTTTCCTCTAACTCATATGCCATCGAACTCAATTCAGACAGAAGTTCTCGTTCTTTAGAGACGAGTGAAGTAATAAGTTCTAAGCTTTGTTTATCACTATGATTTTCTTTACCTTCATTAGCATCTGCTCTTACAACAATTGTAAGACCACCGCAGGGCCTATCTGCCAAATCAAATAACACACTATGGTAAATAGCTTCGCCTTCGTTAGAAGATTGAAAATAAATATCTTCTGCGCTTTTATTATTAGAATCTAGACCTTGATGAAGTTTAGTTGTCACAGCATTTACCGCATCTTTATACGATAGGTCGCTTAACCAAAACACTTCTCCTTTTGCATCACACGCTGACAAGACTTGTATGCTAGGATTTAAACGCAATTTCAAATCATTGAATTTTTTAAAGTCTACTTGTTTGTATGGGTTTTTCATGCGGCCAGCCCTGATCCATTTTTGAATCCATCAAGCATCCTAATTAATTTTCTTATACTTACCGGTTTTTCTAGAAAATATGTATTTTTCATATTTGCTGTCCATTCACGGTGTTCAATCTCGGTTTTAGATGTAAGTACAAGTATTGGGAATGACCTATCTGGAATATCCTTTTCAATTTTTTTACACAAAAGATCTCCGCCCATACGCGGCATATTAATATCCGTAATTAACAAGTCTGGCAAACCATCATTTAATTTTTCAAGCGCTTGTACACCATTATGTGCCACACTTATTGAATAACCATTTTTTTCTAATGATAATTTCATAACACGAATTACATGAGGCTCGTCTTCTACTATTAATATGTTCTGCATATTTAAACTGCCCTCTCTAACATAGAAGAATTATTTTCTAAAATAATTGTAAATTCTGATCCTTTATCTGTGTCGCTTTGAACTTTTAGGCTGCCGTGATGCAATTGCACAATATCCCTTGCAAGTGAAAGGCCCAATCCATGTCCAGTACGCTCTCTAATTTTTTCATTGTTGGAGCGATAAAATTTATCAAATATGTGATTTTGATCATCAACCGAGATCCCAATACCTGTATCACGCACCCTGACATAAACAGAATTATCTATTTGCTCTGCAGATAGCGTAACCACTCCATTTGAGTTGCTATATTTTATTGCATTAGTTAATAGATTATTGATGGCGATACGTAGCAAATCTTTATCTATATATAAAGGAGACATCTCTTTTGGCACGTCTATTTGAAATTGCAATTCTTTAGTACGACCGCTTCTTTTAATTGTTTCGAAAATATCTACTAAAAGATCTCGTAATTTTACATGCTGACGTTCAAGACTTAAGCTACCTAACTCAATTTTTGTAATACTCAAAAGATTGTTAATAAGCATGGAAATACGTTCAACTTCATCATGAATAACGTTGACAGCCTCGATACGAAATTCTACAGATTGACCTTCTTCTCGTTGCAACGTTTCGCTATACATCGCAAGTACATTTAATGGCGTTTTTAACTCATGTGCCACATGCGCTACAAACTCTCCACGTGCTTGTTTTGCAAGATTCTCTTCTGTGACGTCTTGAAACATTACTAATGTTCCATATACATATTTATTTTCTTTTGGTGAAAATAATGGGTAGGATTTTATAGAAATACGTTTATCGGGTGAATTTTCAGGTGTAAATTCTAATCTCTCAGCAGGGTAATTTGACGTTGGGTTGTTCTTTATTTTACTAATGTATTTCATTGCATTCGAATTTGCAGACCAACTTGCAATTTCGTCATTGAGAATTACCTCTTCAGGAACACTTAACAAACTCGAAACTTTAGAGTTTACAAAACTTACATTTCCAGATTCATCAAAAACCATAATAGCTTCTGGCATTGCTTG
>CAYXVH010000026.1:0-3819 GCA_964468615.1 uncultured Thiotrichales bacterium
ATGAGTTGAACTAATGCGCCATTTATAATTGCAATCATACTGATCAGAGCCATAACAGTTGGGTCATAACCTTTGTATTCAATAATTGAAACTAATGGGGCGTTACTGGAGGCAAATACGCCTGATGGGATGAATAAAGTACAGGCAATTGATAGCGTCACGTAAATTAAAGTAGATAATGCAAGAGATAAAATAATTGCAAGTGGAACGATCTTTCTTGGATTAATGGTTTCTTCAGCAATATTTACAATATCTTCAAAACCGATGTACGCATAGAATGATATAAACGCTGCATAGAATATTACTGGTCCGTTATTTAAAACTGTTGCAATTTCTGGTGGATTATAGTTTTTTAGCTCACTTAAATCGATTACTGCGTAGATCACAAAAAATAATCCGAGTATTTCAATGATAGTTATGAATGAGGCAATAAATAAAGATTGGCTAATTCCCCATACAGAAAAGATAGTTATAAAAACTATTATGCTTAGTATTATGAATAGATCTGGAATCTGTATAAGTGCGCTGAAATAACCGGCAAATCCTCTTACCATTGTTGCCGCGGAAACCGTTCCTACAATGACAACAGCAATCCCAACTAGCGCAGAAATGCTCGGGATATTAAATGCTGCAAATGCATAAGCTGCTTCACCTGCGCTTTTAGGAATTAACGAAGATAATCGTGCAAAAGAATATGCAGTTATCGCAGCTATTATGGCTGCGATAATAAATGAAATTGAGGAATATGGGCCAGCGCGTAGTGTAACTTCACCAATGAGCACATAAATACCTGCACCAAGAATTGTTCCTAAGCCATAAAAAGTTAAAAGTGGCAGAGAAATACTTCTGGCAAGAGATGTGTTAGTCATGTCAGAAAATTATCAAAACAATAAAGTGGAGAAGTAGCGCCAAATATATAAAAGTATGATTTATTTTTAATGAGATAATAGCAGTGGTATGGTTGTTTTACTTAATAAGTATCTCGTGACGCCTCCTAATACCATTTCTTTGAGCCGAGTTTCGCCATAAGCACCCATCACTATTAAATCTGCATCAAATTCTAATGCGCTTTGTAAGATTGTTTTACCCGTTCCTTCAGGTAACTCATCTTCATTTACTGCCTCAGCTTTAACGCCATGGTGTGATAAGTGCTTGCGTAAATCATCACTATAAATAATGTTAGCTTTATGCTCTTCAGGTTCATTTGAAACACATGTAATTTGCACATCTTCCGCATATTCTAATAAAGGCATAGCGTCATGCACGGCTCTTGTTGCCTCTTGGCTTTCATCCCAAGCGATCATTATTTTCTTGGGTAAATTAAATACTCTTTTTATATCAGGGGTTACAATAGTGGGTCGACCCATATAGATAGATAGATAATCATCGATTCTTTGAGGCTTTGTCTCACCAAACTGTGAGTATCCTTGCGGAAGTACTACAAAATCTGCATACCGTGCATTGTCTATTATAAATTGTAAATCAATGCCATCTATACATTTCCAGTCGTATGGAATATCTAGCTCAGCTGCTTTAACTTCAAACCTGGTTTTTAGTGATTCAGCAGTATTTTCCGTTTGCTCAGTTTGGTCAGTAGCTAAATAATCAATTACTTTATTAAAGCCAGTACTAGGTTTTTCCGGAATAGGATAAGGTGTTAGATGTATTCCAGTTATGTGGGCATTGAATACATTGGCAAGATGTAGTGATGTTTCTACACGAAAGTCATTAGCCTCACCTGCGTCGCAAATAACCATAATATCTTTAATTGACATCTTGTTATTATTTCTTGGAATTTACATTTTTAAAACACAAATATATTTAATGTGATAAGAATAAGGGGATGGTTGTATGTCTTAGTAAATACCTTGTGGCCCCACCTAATATAATTTCTTTTAGCCTCGTATGCCCATAGGCTCCCATTACAATTAAATCAGCATCGTATTCTAAAGCGCTCTCTAAGATTGTTTTCCCAGTGCCTTTAGTAGCTGGGTCTAAAGACTTTACTTCTACATTAATTCCATGATGAGATAAGTGTTTGCGCAAGTCATCGTCATATATCATATATTTTTTTTCATCTGCGTCATTCGCTGCAACACTTACTACTTGAATTTGCTCAGCGTATTTCAAAAAAGGTAAAGCGTCATGAACAGCCCTTGCTGCTTCATGGCTTTCATTCCAAGCAATGACAACCCTCTTTGGTAGATTAAAAACTTTTTTTAAATCAGGAGTGATTATTAAAGGTCGTGCTAAATGTATTGATAAATAATCATCAATTTTCTGAGTATTATCTTCTCCATATCTAGAATACCCTTGAGGTGCGATAACCACATCTGTGTAGCGAGCGTTGTCAATAATATAACGCACATCAACACCGTCTATAACTTTCCAATCACATGGTATTTCCTGCTCTGCCGCATTTTTCTTAAACTTATCTCGTAATTTGTTTTCAGTATTTTTAGATTGCTCTAATTGTTCTGATGAAATGTAAGGGATAGCTTCTGGAAAGTTGCCACCATAGACCGGAATAATAGGGTAGGGCACTAAATGTAAACCCGTTAAGTGTGCTTGGTATATTTTTGCATATAATAGCGCTGTTTTAACACGATAATCGTTAGCCTCACCAGCATCGCATATAACCATAATATCTTTTATAGACATACTATTTCTCCTTACCCGCCTTAAATTAGCTTTAAGTAATTACCGAAACTAATACATTAAACATATTGTTAGCTATCGTTTAATTAATATAGCTACTATATCTACCAGTTGATAAAAGAGATTGATGTAAGTCAGAATCTGTCAACATATATGTTTAGCAAAAACTAAAAGTATTCGACAGTTTATATATTTGATTGCTTTAATGCGTGCTATTAATTACCCACAAGGTAGATAATTAAAAACCCTCAAGGCAATCTATCTAATTATTATCGTTAGACAAACAGCCTCGAGGAAAGAAGTTGGCTTATTGAACGTTAACAGTGATCTTCTTTGGTTTTGCTGTTTCTTTTTTACCAACTGTGATATTTAGAACACCTTTGCTTGATTTAGCTGTAATGTTTTCTGCGTCAGCCGTTTCAGGAAGACTAAAGCGTCGATAAAAACTACCATGGGTTCGTTCAACACGACTGTAGCCTTCTTTCTCTTCTTTGATTTCACTTTCACGTTCACCTCTTAGGGTTAACACACCATTTTCCATACTTACTTCAATATCCTTAGGGTCTACCCCTGGAATATCTGCTTCAATGAGAAAATGATCATCTTTTTCTGCAATATCTACCGCAGGTGTCCACGCGCTAGTGGCAATAGTGCTGTCTTCGTCACCCAGCTCGACGTTAAAAAATCGATTAAAGTCTCTAACATGAGGCATTTGGGTGAAAAATGGGTCTCTTGGTACTAGTTTCATTTTCGTTCTCCATAAAGAATTTTTGGTGAAAAACATTATGAGTGTTCATAGAAGCATAATATTGACTAAGATCAATAAATTATCTTTAAGTGATATTATCTCGCCCGATATTGCACTTATTCTTAAGAAGGTTTGATTGTTTTTCGATAAAGCTAAAATGTGTATGTGTTCAGTTGATATATGTCAATAGGTATCTATTTTTCTATATCTATAGTTAACGCTTGAAGCGAATAGCGCTATGTATATTTAATAAACATAAGAGAATCGCATGGCAAAAGATAATATTTTTTATACAACACATGCAGTTTGTTATTCCTATAGGTTAAATCAAGACACTGTAGATGAGATGGTTTCTTGGGGTATTGCCAAGCCTACTGGCGATAAGCCTGAGAAATGGTTATTCACTCATAGTG
>CAYXVH010000027.1:0-7452 GCA_964468615.1 uncultured Thiotrichales bacterium
CGTGGATTTCGACCGATGTCGTATCGAAAAGGAATTACATTACATATTGTCGCATCAAGCGCATATGTACGCAGTGACCCAATCCTATTAGAACAAATTATTGGAAACTTTGTAGCCAATGCCATTCGCTATACAGATACAGGCCGTGTCTTATTGGGATGTCGGCGTAGAATGGGAAAACTCTCTATTGAAGTATTGGACACCGGTCCTGGTATACCTAAGCATCAGCGTGATGCTATTTTCGATGATTTTCATCAATTGGATAATAAAGAACGTGACCGCGGCAAAGGCCTAGGACTTGGCTTAGCTATTGTTCGCCGACTTTCTAAATGCCTGGAACATAAAATAGAACATTCTTCCGAAGTTAATCAAGGATCACGATTTGCTGTGATTGTCGATTTGGGGAACAAGCCTGCACAAGCTATTCAGTCAAGACCATATGAAACAAACTTATTAAGTTTAAATAACACTTCAGTATTGTTGATCGAAGATGATGAAATGGTGCTGAATGCTACCAAACAACTGCTTGAATCTTGGGAATGCAATGTCATCTGTGCCAAATTTGCACAAGAAGCCGAACGCTTGATATTTGATCCGCAAAATATTCCCGACATCATTATTGCTGACTACCGTCTACCCGGAAGTGTTAATGGCGTACAAGCGATTAATAATATCGCAGCAAAATTGGGCTATCCTATACCCGCATTTATTATTACAGGAGAAGCGGACACCAGTGAAGTTCGTAAAATTGCAGACCATGGTTACCGCGTACTATCTAAACCAGTCCATCCTGCCAAATTAAGAGCACTTATCTCTCATTTAGTTTTAGAGCCTAGCGAAACTTCGCTACCTACGGATCAGCTTAAGGTTTCTATTTCATAAATCCTGTTTCATAAATCTGGCCAGAAATATGCTCAGAAGCTAATCTTAAAGATAGCCGCAATACTTTTTATTTTTAGTACAAAAGCGAGAAATCTCTAGCTTAAGTTTTATGAAAATTCTTTATCTCTCTTAAGTTGCGCATACATTGCCACGGCTTCGGTACGATTTTGCACATTTAAGGTTTTGAAAATGCGCGACGAATGCATTTTTACTGTACCGACATTTAAACCCAGATCATTAGCAATGTCTCTGTTCGGTTTACCCAATGCCATGAGATCTAATACTTCCAATTGCCGTGGGGTAAGTTGTGCGTAGCTCTGCTCTAATGAATTTCCAAATGATTCTGCTGTATATGTTTGTTCTTGTATTTGATTGTCGTTTGATGAACTTGCACCTAAAACATGTGGCGGCACATAGACTCCACCAGATAAAACCAATTTAATTGCACTCATCATCACGTCTGGCGATGATGTCTTAGGTATATAGCCCATTGCACCCGCAGCCAGTGCGCTGCGTATTGCTGCCACATGCTCTCTAGCCGATACCACAATAACCGGCACCTCAGGCCAGTTTTTACAAATTTGCTTAATTCCTTCCATGCCACTCATTCCTGGCATTAACAGATCCAACAGCAATAAATCGACAGGATTTCCTTCTGTTAGAAAATCTAAAGTTTGTTGAAAGTCATTGGTCTCAACTATTTCTACATTCTCTTCGACCAGTTTAACTAATTGAACAAGACCACCACGTACTAAGGCATGGTCATCTGCAATCACAATTCTAAAGATTGTAGGATCTACACTCATAAGAATTAAAAAGAATTCCTCTTGATTTTATTGTCTTTAGTCAATGGTATTAATTTCTAATAACCGTATATCTAGTAGATGCACTAGTTATTAAGCACGATAATAAGCAAAGAAATTGAATGCAATACATTTCTCAAGTAATTGAATATTTAAAATTTTAAATACTCAATCCACCTTAACTTTAGGTGTATTTTGCCTTGAAATAATTGCTGTTTTACCAACTTCTTTACGTGGTTACCCTTCACCAATATCTCAATTCGTCATACTAGATACTTAAGTCACTATATATTGACCTAATGACTGGCATGTGATTCACTATATGTCATAAGTCTATATACTTATGACCATGTCCTTAAAACAATAAATTTAGAGGCACGACTAACATTTGATTCTAAACAATTCTGAGATTGGCATCCTAGACGCTCTGCGCATACCTACTAGTAGAAACCATGTGAGGCTTTATTGCAGCACAGGCCGCCACTCAAAAGTAAGGAGGATTTATGAAGAAAGAAAAGCCTATTAGTAATAAACGAAGAGCGATCCTCAAAGGCTCGGCTGCAGGCGCTACCGCGGCAGCTTTTGGATTCCCATCGTTTTTTGTTAAAAACGCATCAGCTGCTGCACCCTGGATAAAGAAGGGTGATAAAACCATTAAAGTTGGATTGCTTTGGTCCACAACAGGGAATTTAGCGGTAATTGAAAATGACTCAACACAAGTTGCACTTTATGCAATCGACGAAATCAATGCCGCTGGCGGTGTTGCTGGAAAAATGATTGAACCCATTGTCGTTGATGCTAAATCAGACATCAAAGTCTATTCAGAAAAAATTAGTCAGCTAATTTTAAAAGATCGAGTTATCTCAACATTTGGTGGCTACACTTCAGCCAGCCGTCGAGCGGTTGCGCCGATAGTGATGGCACGCAACCATCTATTCTACTATCCAACCTGCTATGAAGGCCGTGAATGCACGCAAAATATTATTAACACAGGCCCACTAGCGAATCAGCATTCATTTGACTTGATTCCGTATATGGCGGATCAATTTGGACCCAAATGCTATTTGATTGGTTCTAACTACATTTGGCCGAAAGAATCCAATAAGAATGCGAAAGTTTGGTTAGAACGTGCTGGTGGAGAAATTGTAGGCGAAGACTATGTTCCACTTGGTAGTTCTGAATTTACCCCGGTGTTTAACAAAGTGCGTCAAGCTAAGCCGGACTTTATCTTCTCGACTGTAGTAGGTGATTCGGATATCGCCATGCATAAGCAGTTCTTACAAGAAGGCTTTAAGTCTGACAAGCTACCAATTGCTGCACTCACCACGGGTGAAATTGAAATTCGTGCCATGGGCGCTGAAGCTGGCGCAGGCCATTTCCTCTCTGCTCCTTATTTCCAAACGCTAGATAATCCAGTCAACCACAAATTTGTGGAAGGTTATCTTGCCAGTAAATACGGCGGCGGTGGTGTAACCCACTACAACATGGAAGAAACTTATCTATCACTGTATGTATGGAAGTACGGTTTAGAGAAGGCGTTAAAAGAAACTGGCAACATTGAAGACATTACTCCACGTATGATTCGTGATGTTTCTGGTGGAATAAGAGTTGAAGACGATGTTTCTCCGGAAGGCTTGATTTGGATCGACCCTGACAACTTTAATTGCTGGCTCAAGCCAAAAATTGGTCAATGTGGATCAGACGGTCAATTCAAGATTGTGAAAGCGGCTGATGAACATGTTGCACCGGATCCGATGTCCATCTATCCGGAACGTGGTGTGTGCAAAGCAGACGGTTTACATACACCTGACGGAAAAGTTAAAACCAACGTGCTTTAACTTATCATGTTTCGTGTGAGTAGCGACTAGAATACACATTCAGTAGTCGCTACTCACTTCGAACAAGAATTTGTCTGTCCGCCCTAGCATTTAGGGATGTAAATTTGCACACGCAATAACAATAAAAAAATAAGTTGTGTGTTAAGTAAAATAATAAGCTTAGAAAACTAAACTCTGTTAATTGTAATCATGCATTAACAGGTAAGTTAAGTCTCAGGAGGAATTTCGTGCATGAGCATTCATGATTTTTGGACCCCTTTTTCTCTCTATCCATTTCTAAATGCATTGTTTATTGGCATTAGCCTTGCCAGTATATTTTTCATTGCGGCATTAGGACTGACGATAATTTATGGTGCGATGGGTGTCATTAACATGGCGCATGGTGAATTCATCATGTTGGGTGCTTATACAACTTATGTATTTCAGCATTTTTTAGGTGTGCCATTTCTTCTCTGTCTTCCACTTGCGTTCATTGTGCTGGCACTGATTGGTTGGGCGATTGAACGAGGGATAATAAGGACACTGTATCAACGGCCTTTAGATACACTATTAGCCACTTGGGGACTGTCACTAATATTAATTCAAGGTATTCGCTTAATTTTTGGTGGTCAACCTAAGTATGTGGGTGTACCAAAATTTCTAGACTTTCAAATAGAAGCCAACTTTATTCATCTATCTGGTGTGCGACTGTTCATCATAATTTTTGCAATCATCATAGGAGCCATCACGTGGTTCCTGATGTACAAGACAACTCTAGGCATGCGAGTCCGCGCCGTAATGCAAGATAAAGAAATGGCAGCATCGTTTGGAATCGATGCAAATAAAATTTATAGCATTACTTTCGCTTATGGTGCTGGATTAGCAGGTGTAGCAGGCGCTTTATTTGGTGCATTGAAAACCTTATTCCCGGATATGGGTAGCGGTTATATTGTCGAAGCATTCCTAGTTGTAGTCGTTGGAGGTATTGGGTTGGTTGGTAGTATGTTTAGCTCAGGCATACTTGGAGAATTAAGTTCAATATTCTCATATTTTACTAACGATACCTTCGCGCGCTTCATCCTGTTTACACTTATTGTTGTGTTTCTTAGATTCCGACCACAAGGTCTTATTACAGAAGGCACAACGCGGCGTTAATCAAAGATTCTAACTCAGAGTATGGAGAAAATAACAATATGAATGGGAATCTTTATCACAATCGTAAAGCGCAATGGGCAATTTATATTGTGGTATTTGTGCTACTTGCGTTAGTGCCGTTTATATTTGATAACCCTTTTACTGTAAACCAATTTGCTCGCTACATAATTTTCTCAATAACTGCGGTTTCGGTATCGTTAGTGTGGGGATACGGTGGAATCCTAAGTTTAGGTCAAGGCATCGCATTTGGCATGGGGGCCTATGGCATGGGGGCCACCATGCAAATGCAGTTTCAAGATCCAGAAAATGATCCTATACCCACCTTCATGTTAACCAACGAATTAGAAAAACTACCTCTAGTTTGGGAGCCGTTTTGGTCTACACCCATAGGCTTGGCCTTAGCATTAGGCGTCCCAACATTATTCTTTTTATTTTTCGGCTATATGATGTTTCAAGCACGAGTAGTCGGCGTGTTTGTGGCTATCATGACTTTAGCCATGCTCGCAGCTTGGTACAGCGTGGTATACGACATGCAACCATTTACTGCAGGCTTTAATGGTATTTCTCCACCCAACTATTTTGAAATATTTGGTGCATCGATAGATCCCTATAGTAACGCTGCATATTGGATTTGTGTTGCATTCCTCGTAATTCTTACATTGGGTACTAAATTCATATTGCATACAAAATTTGGGCTGATCGTACAAGCGATGCGAGACGATCCCGAGCGTGCACGATTTTTAGGTTACAGCGTTGCCTACTATCAAACCGTATTATTTACACTTTCCGGATTTATTGCAGCGTGTGCAGGAATCTTATGGGTGATGGTGACCCAATATGTTTCCCCAACTTCAATGGAAATCATGTTGAGCATTTCTTTTGTGATTTGGGCAGCGGTGGGTGGTCGCACCTCATTACTCGGCGCCATTATTGGAGCATTTCTGATTAATACGGGACAGAGTTATGCCGGAGATGCATTTCAGCAACATTGGCTGATTATCCTAGGGGTTGTATTCGTTATTGTAGTGCTATTCCTTCCAAAAGGACTTGCAGGATTGTTTGAATCAATTTTAGGAAAAATTTCTGGTAACAATAATGGAGCTGACAGTAGCACTGGGCAAAATGCATAATGGCAATACTTGAGCTTAAGGAAGTTACAAAAACCTATAACGACTTTTCTGTCGTTAAGGGATTTAATTTCAATGTTAATGAAGGCGAATTACGCTGTTTAATAGGGCCAAATGGTGCGGGTAAAACTACCTCATTGGACTTAATAACAGGACGGCAAAAGCTTACCTCTGGGACCGTGCATTTTGATGGCAAAAATATTACCAAGCTACTTGAGAAAAATATTGCAATCTTAGGCGTGGGTAGGAAATTTCAAATACCTGCTGTATTTAAAGAATTAAGCGTGCGAGAAAACTTTGAAGTGGCGCTAACTGACAAAATTGGCCCCTTTCAAAATATGAATCCGTTTACTAAAAAACGTAGCCGAAAATATTTCCATGAAATAATTGAATTAGCTGGCCTGGGTGATCGTCTCGATACTACTGCTGGGTTTCTGTCTCACGGCGAAACACAGTGGCTAGAAATTGGCATGGTATTAATGCAGAAACCACGCCTGTTACTTATGGATGAACCCACTGCTGGTATGACTGAACAAGAAACAGAAAAGACTTCAAAAATATTTAAAGAACTTAAAGGCGAACATACACTAATTGTTGTCGAACATGACATGTCTTTTGTGAAAAGTATTGCAGATGTGATCTCTGTCATGCACCAAGGGAGTATGCTCGCAGAAGGAACCTTATCTGAGATTGAACAACACCCCAAAGTTAAAGAAGTTTATCTCGGTACGGAAGGAATTAACTAACATGCTAGAACTAAATAATGTTGCTTCCTATTATGGAAAGACACCTATCCTCCATGATATAAATATATCCATGCAAGAAGGCCAATGTCTATGTGTTTTGGGTAAAAATGGTGTAGGCAAAACAACTTTGCTACAAACTATTATGGGGCTTACTACCAGCATGACGGGCTCGTTTAAAATTAATAATCAGGATTTTTCTAATCAACCCACCCATGTACGTGCGCACGCAGGACTAGGTTATGTACCGCAAGGTCGTCGTATCTTAGGGAAATTTAGTGTGCGAGAAAATATTATACTTGGTACCTTCGCACGTAATGATAAAACCAACACGATCCCTGAATCTTGTCTAAAGTTATTTCCCTATTTAGCAGATAATCTTGATAAACGTGCGGGTCTACTATCAGGCGGACAACAGCAGCAACTTGCAGTAGCAAGAGCCTTAGCAACGGATCCAAAAGTTTTATTACTCGATGAACCCACGGAAGGTATTCAGCCTAATATAGTAGAAGAAATTCAAAACACCTTACACCATTTAAATAAAGACATGGGGATGACACTGATCTTGACTGAACAGCACATAAAAATCGCAAAAAAACTAGCGGACTTATTTGTCATCATGGATATTGGAAACATCGTCGCACAAGGCCCGATCAGTGAACTAACAGAAGAACTCGCGCATAAGCACCTGACTATTTAATAAATTATTTGATCTGATTATTGATCCTGCTAAAGCCAGTTATAAATTACATCTAGTATCTATTTGATTAAATTACATTCCGCAAGTTGAGTCTTATCGAATTATTGAATGACTCAAGCTCCTCTGCGAGTCTTTTTTTATTTACACATCAATCGATACAGACAATGCGTCTTTGTTAAATTTGCATAGAAGTCCCATATTGACCTATAAGTCAATATATGATTC
>CAYXVH010000028.1:0-4283 GCA_964468615.1 uncultured Thiotrichales bacterium
TGTCGCTAAGCAACGGTCGACCATTGTCGAGATTTTCAAAGCTTTTCGCAGTAGGTTCAGGCATTTTTATTGATCCTCCAGTAATATTGGTTCTCCGTTATCGTTCGATAAAATAGTGCTAGCTCCATCAGGCGTTTGAATTCTAATGCCAATCTTATTGATCCCTAAGTTGACAAAATGCCCAGTGCTAACAGCATCATTGAATGAGATTGGGTGTCTTTCTTGAGCTGAATAGTATGTCTTTTTTTTGTCTAAAAAGTCTTCTATTCCCCTATTTATAATATGTGAAGTCAATGGATTTGAAGAATATACAAGGTTGTTGTTGGGATTATAGTTGTTTTTGTTTTTTAAAAAACTACCAGTGATAATATGCTTATCATCATCAGCTTTAAAAAAATGTGTCTCAACTTCAGATCGATGATTGAGGACAGCGTCTGCCTTCAGTGCAGCTATGGCAGATGTAGCTATATCTGGATTTTCAGCAAATGCATTGTTAATTTTATCTTCAATTTTTGGCGATATCACAACTGTCCTCAGTTCTTTGCGAAGCTCGGCAGACTTAACTGATTCGTTGCGTAATGTCAGCTGCTTTGCGAATTCAGCACCATAATTAGGAGAACCATTGCGAGCATGAGCCACTAGCCAACTAGCGCCCTCAAACACTGATTTATCTAAGGCATTGGAGTCTGTTGTTTGCACGGGTAATGCTTGTAACATATTTGAAAAATCGGACGGGGGCATAGTCTTAGACAAACTATGTATATGCTGCAGTTCAGAATCAGTCAAAGCGGTATTGACGGTGACATTGTATTTTCTTTCAAAAAGTTTAATCTCTGCCTCACGCCGTGCCGATTGTGCCTGTATATTAGGAGCACTGAAATCAAATGGAGTGATAGCTACTGCCCCTGTTTTCGCTGCCCAATTGATCGGATCGGTATGAATATGAAGCGCTATTTGATGCTTCCAAATTTGAGCCATGGCTTTCAACCTAGGGCTATCTTTTACAGCCTCGTCCAGCTCTGGGATCGAAAGTGCTTTGATTTTTGTAAAAGTGTCATAAGCATTACTTAGGTTGTCTGGTAGCCCGAGTCTGTGGACATAGGCACTAGCTTGTGCACTTGAACTAAAGCTTCCGTCAATCAATTTTTTAAAAAAATTAGATTGTGTGGCAGTGTCCACGCCAGTATCCTGCATAGCCTTTGTGCTGAGACTGGCTTTCGTGATGTTGTCTAGAGAATCACCAAATTTCTTAATTGCGCCAGCTCTTTGTTCTGGGGGCAAAGCATCGATGCCAGAGCTTATTACATCTTCTCTATACTTTTTCAATAATGCATCCGTAGTGCCCTTATCCGCTTCGCCTGCAGCATCAATAAATGACGGCTTGAGAAATTTATCAAAATATTGCATGCCATCATGCAGCGACCAATTTTGCTGTGTCATAATTTTTTTAAGCGTAGTAACGCTTGTATCTAGCCCTCTGGTAGCAAAACCAAGCTTATTTGCATTATAAGCTGCCATATGCTGTGTATACATCTTGGTCGCAACTTGCTGAAATAGTGCATTCCGTTGCAACTGTTGAGCCGCGGTAAAATTTTTGTCATTCCCTGAATGCAATAGCATATCGTCTTGAAAGCTCTTCAAGCCCTCAGTCCCCTCCTGCAGATAATTATGGTTCGCAAGTAGTGACTCACCGATTGCTGTGGCATCGTTCAAGCTCTTTGTGGTTGCCATCATGTCGATAGTTTTCCCAACTTGGTTAGAATTATTCTGATACTGCTGTGCCTCCCCTCCAAATACCTGCTCGATAACACCAAAAAATTCATCAGCCTTACTTCCCATAATTTAACCTCTCTACAATATTAATAAGATATTCTTCTGTCTTGCCAGAAGCAGTCGCAAACGAGTAGCACAAGGCATCAAATTCGTCTACAACGCCGCCACTACCGCTCAATGCTTTAAGATCTTTTTTATTCGTTGCTGTTATGAAATTTGCTTGGTTATATGATAATTTTATAGATGTTAAAAGGTGCTTGAGCGGAGGAGAAAATGAGGCACATGTCATGCCCGACAACAACCATTTAATAAGGCGGCTAATCAGATATGCCCTGTAGGACTCATAACCTCTCATTTTTTTGTTTGTATATATAGCTCTAATATTTAGATCGTATTTCTCAACCAAAAACTGTCTAACAAGCTTACCAACGCCTGTGGCATCTATATAAATAGTAGATACTTTATAGCTTTTTTTTAAAGATATAATTGTTTTTGCTAAACCATCTAATGTGTCAGCCCTTGAAGTTAAGTAAAGCAAATGATCATTGTCTCTAATACATATAGCATGAACGCCCTTGGAATAACCTGAGGCACAATCAATAGCCATGATCGGAAAATTAGCCTTGTACAACAGATCATTGTCTTCCCGTTGCTGCAAATCAGCATAAGTAACAAAGCCATCTGAAATATCCAGCCCCCCACAAAGCATCGAGAGACTATAGCGTGTCCCGTGCATTTTAGACGCTGATTCAAAAAACTGCTTCGTACTTTCAGTCATTATTATGTCTTCAGTAGTAGCTCTGATTAGGAACTTTTTATAATCCCCGTCATTAGCAAACCATAACGCTGGTAAGAACTGTTTTGAGTCGTATCCCCACCCATTCGACATAATCATCTCGAATGATATTCCTTGTGCGTGTATACCCCTTATATTGGAAAATGCCTGCTCCTTTAGCCCGATACCCTCATCAACAAAGACTGCAATAATAGCATCTTTTGTTTTAGGGTGATAACCTCGAAGTGAGGTCTCTTTTCTTTCATTATAAGCGGTCAATAGTATCTCAGAGCCATTTGGTAGCTTGCATTTTTGTGCTGTGATAATATTTTTTTCATTAACACGCAAAATATTAACAACCATAGAGAAGATATTATTCTCCGCCTGCTGCTTATCTGCCGACAAGAGTAGTATTTGTGAGTTTGGATATTCTTCACACAACCATACGGCTAAGATTGATGCAAGCGTTGTTTTCGCACAGCCGGGTACGCCCACTAATATATACTTATTGTTCCTATGATCATCAAAATTATTAAAATCTGCAAAAAATCTTTCAAACCAAGGGTGCAATTTAATGCCCCCAAGTACTTCATTTACTCTCTGCTCTAGTGTTTTTTTCATAGATCCACTGAAAATGTTAGCTGTATCACATGTACCCTAACAGGACTTTCTGAACAAAGTGTTATCCCTGATACATTTTGTGAAAAAGTACTACATGGGATACTTCTCCACATAATACTGTCTAACTCTCTCTCAGGGACAGTAACTATAAAGGAATGTTCTGTCCTGATGCCACGCTGCTGTTCGTCAGGAGGCGAGGAGTATCTGTTGTCGGGGGAAACGCCAAAGTACATGCCGCCCATGATGTACGGGGTAAACTCTGTAAGAATTTTGATAGCTGATGATTGTCGTGGTTTACTTGGGATATCGCCCTCAGGAGTAGCCAAGGGGTTTGTACGCAATAGCATGCGGTACGGCACTGATAGCATGATCCTATCGCCATGCAAATCACCATCAAAGTTTAGAGTGTTATTGCCCTCAAATGGCTTGCCAAAGTCGCCGTTCCTAAAGGTAACAAAATGTCTGCCATCCACTACCAATGCCATCAGCTTAAACATGTATTTGTATAAACAGTTATGCCAAAACGGACGGATTAGCATATATTCACTTGGCATTGCCCTAAAGTTATCGATTTGAGCATTAGTAGTTTGCCTGACGTTTACCGATGTTGCAGAATTATAATGCACTATTTCTAGGTATATGTTGTTGAAAATGATAGCTGCACCGTTTATATCGTCAGGAAAAAATATATCATTATCAGCCGTCAATATGCCATTATGTAGCTCCAATGTGGTGTCATCATAGGAACTATCACGCCTGATCATGCAATCGCCATAATTTACACGAGAGTAATAATCAATCCTATATTTATCAAACCCCGTCAAGTAATCGAATTCTGTATAAGCGTATTGTATATCCTTATAAAAAGTCCAATTTTTACGAGATGTATTGGGAATCGACATTACTTCGATGTATGTATATTCGCCCCTTTTTACTGCGAGATAAAGCAGGCCTTCCTTACGGGAACTATTCAAAACTTCGAAGTCTATAACACCATCTCCAAAGTGCCAGAGTGACATTGCATATGTGCCAGCGTAGGTGACACATAGCACATCCCCTGTTTTTGTCAAAGCTAATAGGAAAACATTTTGTCTTTGATGAAAAACTAATAGTT
>CAYXVH010000029.1:0-6992 GCA_964468615.1 uncultured Thiotrichales bacterium
AGGGGTCAAACCCTTTTTTTCGAACTCTCGAGCCAACTTTCAGCTTCCGCTTCTTGATTCAGGTCAAAAGCCTTAATGTTTAGCCCAGGAATAAATGCACCCTCAACCTCACTGGCTTTTCTAACCCATTTTTTATCAGCCAACACGGCTGCGCGATCAAACTTTTTAATAAATCTAAATGCTTCAGGAAGATGCGAAAGTTCTACACCAATCGCGCCTAGCGTCGGAAGATTGAAGTCCCTAACGCGATACAGCATTCGACCGTGCTCAATATCTTTAGCATTACTAAAAAGCTCTTCAAGTGCCGCTTTCATCTCATAACTATCGAGCTTTCCACCGATATCAATATCTAGTCTATTGGGACCATTTTTTGCTACTTCAAACATGCTGTACTCCTTTAACTATGCACTGAATTATATTGAGTAAAAATACAACTTCTATACAGAAGTAATCGTTGATCTAAATCAATATCTAATGATAAAAAATAAAACAGTTTAACTTTCAAATCAGATTCATATAAATTCTCTTAGTTCTGATCCAACCAAGCTGGTAAATCAGCTATTGAATCAATAATTGCGTCTGGATGAATTCCACTATCAATATCTGATGATCGGAATTTTCCAGTACGCACAAGGGCACCTTTAATTCCTGCATGCTGTGCACCTTGAACATCTCCTAGAATATCATCACCAATCATAACTGCCTGAGAAGGTTCGCAATGTAATATTTGCAGAGCTGTATTAAAAAATTGTACTGATGGCTTGCCAGCACAACGGCCTCACAATCTGCAGCATATTCTAATGCCTTAACAAATAGCCCTACATCTAACTGCAAAACTTTTGCTGTTTGCCAGTAACGAGCCATTCCTAAGGCCACTAATTTAGGTTTAGGATCATCCATGAGAAAAGTGAATGCACGATTCAACTCTGCAAATGTCCACTCTTCACCTATATCACCTAAAACAACAGCAACTACAGAATTTTTTTCTTGTTTTAGTATGGGGATGCTATTGAAATCTTCTCGAGTGCTGTTTGGAATAAATAATGCAGTTTCCCCCGATACATTTTCTGAAAGCCATGCACATGCTGCAATCGGCGGAGTGAGAATTGATTGTTCGGATATGTTAAAACCAAAACCACTTAACTTTTCAACAATTTTTCTGCGTGGACGTGAAGTGGTATTAGTAATAAATATATGAGAAATTGATTGATTTTGAATCCACTTTATAGCCTCTAGCGCACCAGGAATGACCTTTGCACCTTGGTAAAGCACACCATCCAGATCAATTAATAAAGCATGTTTCACAAATTAATACAGTGTTTTAAAGCTTCACAGAAAATAAGTTACCAAATAAGTAATCTCCGCTTTGAGTCATGAGCTGTCATTGATCGATATCAAAGCTTATTGATTTAAAAGGAAAAAGAAGAGGAAAAGGGGTCTAACCCCTTTGATTCCCGCAATTAATCCAGCTCAACAAGCCGTAACAATTCAAATGTAATTATGCCTGAAATTAGTTCATAATAAGTATTAACTGGAGTCTAGATTTATCTAAAAATAATAATTAATAATAATGAAATTAGCTAATTCAAACACATACATAATAGAAACACATCGAGCAAAAAAAGATCGTCGCTCTTTTGAATCACCCACTAATATTCCTATGATTGACATCAAGGGAAAAATAATTCAAAAAGACCGTCGCCATATTCCCGATCGACGCATCGGTAATATTGAGGTCACAGAGTATGACTACAGCTTTTTCGAAGAATTATTAAAAATAAAATAATCTAGCTCACTGCTTTTTAATTTCTTTATCGGCTTATCATTAAGTATTAAAGGGGACTGACCTCTTTTATGTGCTTCATAAACTTCTGAATGCTCTGAGCAGCTAGCTTAGGTTGCGTTTGTAAAAGCATATGTGGGGCATCAAAGATTTCGACTGTTACATTCTTACCAAACTTTTCAACCAACTTCATAGAGCTTTCATATACCAGCCGATCATTTTTTGCTCTGAGATATAAAATAGGCAGTTCACATTTTCCCAATATATGCGTTACATCTACATCTGCAATTTCTCGTAACCGATAAAAATACACTTCACGCGTTAGCTCGGCGGTAGCCGCTTGAATATTACGAATTAATGTTGAATCCGAAACGCCATTCATTAGCATCGTTCTTATATGCCAAGCTGGGGTTTCTTTTTGTAAGTGTTTGGGTTTTATAAAAGGCCGAATTAACCTAGAGAGAAGTACTTGAGGATTTCTAACAAACGATACACATAAAATAATCCCTTTCAGATTTTCATCTGCATACTTAGATAACATCATCGCTAACGGCCCACCAAAAGATTCACCCAGAAGCACGTAAGACGTATCTGGTAACTCATCTTTAAGGGAATAACATAACTCAGAATACGTCATTGGCTTATCGCTGGGATAAGACAGAACGATCGTATTTATATCATTAGATAACTCTTTATGAAGCGGAGAAAACAACCGACCCGTACCATCAAAACCTGGCAGTAAAACGAGAGTTGGTTTCATTCAACCAGCATAACAAAGAACACTTCCCCGACCTTAACTTTTCAAATAATCAATCGAGTCCGATTTACATGGATGTACAAGTGCCGTGAAAGACAGGATGTCGAGAACGGCAGACCCTATTGATTATTTTTTCCCGTGCTCGATTCTTCTCAGCAACGGCTTTTAAAAGATAAAGGGCAGTATCCTTTATAGTTCTAAACAACGTTATTTAAAGGGTTGTGATCCCTTTAGTTTCGGCTTTCTTGGATAACTTTGCGGCTTTCTTTTCTTTTGCTGTTAAAAGCGGTTTCTTTTTAACATTTTTTTTACTGTCTTGTCCTTTGCTCATGATACTTTCCTCTTGGTGTAACGTCATAAACCTAAGACCAGCTTGAGCCAACCTAAGGACTGTTGTTACCAGTGACTTCCATTCAAACAACCCAGTCAATGCGTAACAATATCAGTATGGCTCTATAGACGATCAATTGACAGGAATAGCGTACATTAGCTATTTTATAAAATAACTGAAAAGGAAAAGGGTCTGAGCTCTTTTTACGCCAACACTAATCCCACCAAAGATACAAAGTATTTGTTGCTTTCATCTCAGCGGCAAGTGATTCAACGTCGCCTACTCCTTGATCCACAATATCGGGGCAAAATGAATATACTTCGTTGGCAAAAGAGATCCAATCACTAGGTGGGGTTGAGAATTTTGCTTCAATCCAATCATGAGCACCTCCAATTAAAATTAACCCATATTTATCATTCCAAACTTTATATTGTGCTAATACCTTTTCATGAGTGAGATCATAATTAATCCCGTCAGTTCGGACAGTAGCAAGGCAATCAAATTGATCCTTAGATTTTAAAATAATAATTTGGTCGTCGGCATACCCAAATACATCATCGTATAAATATACTTTGTAAGAGGTTCCACTAAAAATACCCCATATATCACTTAGTGCTTTGCGACCTTGGTTTGGAGCAATACTAAGTATCAAAGCATTGGTTGGCAACGATCCATCATGATCATCAACACCTATAAAACGGTCATATGATTTACCAACTGATTTAACCCTTGTCATTAAATCAATATCATAATTTAATTCTGATACCAGCTTTTCCTCTTCAACAGTTAATTCTGCTTCTCCACGGGAACATGAAACTAATAACAAAATTATAAATACTATAAATATTAATCTAGCGTCGAAATTTTTCATATATTTACTCTATGAATATCAATCGAGATTGACCCTATTGATTTTAACTCAGAATACGTCATCGGCTTATCATTAAACATAAAAGGGGTCTGATCCCTCTTTCTTTCTAGCTAGTTATTAGCCTGATATTTCATTAATCGCTTGTATTATTTTCCAACCAACTATAATTAAAGCGGCCACGAACAGCAAAACAACCACCACATAGCCTTTTAAAATTTTACCAATCCTACGCGCCCCCTCACCACGGCGTATTTGTGTGTCTCGAATAACTTTTATATCGGGCGGAGGATATCTTTCTGCACTTAAAATGGCATTTGCTAATTTATTTACATAGCCTGCAACCACTAAAAGAAACAATGCACCACTTGCAACCAATACAACAATAGCGAGTGTGGCGCGCTCTGCACTCTCTTCAGGGTGAGCGATCCAACTCTCAAGAGAAGCCATATTTGCATTTAACCACCATAATAGTGGCAATAACAAAACACACATCACGAGCAACAGAATGATTGTCCAACGACGAGCTCTAGGATCTGCGGTTTGTATATCAGACATTTCTAATGATTTTTTTAATCTCTAAAAGGGGTCTGCCCCTGTGCTCTTTAAATCAATCGAGCATGACCCCATTGATTCTATTTAATCTCGCTACAGAGTCCAGGTTGTTATCAGTGAGAACGATAACCTGGGCGCACATACAAGATTCTATTTAATTGGTAGCAGGATGATTTGCTCACCGATCCAAGTTCATGCTACCAATTAAATAATTATTATAATTCTTTAATGTCTGCTTTCGGCCAATAGCGGACATTCAACTAATTACATTTAAATTTTCTTTCTATGTCCACTTTTAGCCGAATGCCGTTGTTTAGGACTGAACCGTACGCCTCTTCGATGAAATCCGAATCATCTCATTGATTTAATCCGAGAATGATTTGGTTTTGTGTAATGCACGCATAATCTCGGCACGTTGCATATCAATAATATCGCGAGCCGCATTTGTCGACAGTCCAATCTCTTCAAGCATCACATGACCGAGCTGAAGTCCAGACTCCAATACTTCGGGAACTACCTCTGTGGCACCTTGGTTCAGTAGACTTGATGCATGCGCACTATCATGCACTCGCGCAACAACTGACACGTTTGGTGAAATATGGCGTGCAGCACGCAATACTTGTTCCGTTGCATTGGGGTCATCGGTACAAACTGCAAGAACTGCTGCATGGTTAAGACCTATCTTCTGTAACATGGCAACACGACTTGCGTCACCTAAAAATACTGGAGCACCATGCGCTCGTAGATCAGCAACACGTTTGGTATCAAGGTCTAGTGCAACATGCTCAATTTGCTGTTGATCACACAACGCTGCTAATAGTTGACCTGTGCGCCCATAACCTACAATGATTACATGATTTACTAAGTGAGAAATAATTTCTTCTTCTCCACTAGTTGATTGCACATACGTTTCTATTTTTGCCCCAACACTATGTGCGAGACGTGCTACCAATGGTGTGAAAAACATCGTGACACTAACAACAATAAGCATAAATTGTGCCGTGGATTCAGGTAAAAGAGCGAGGCTTAATGCCATGCCAACAACCACAAAAGCGAATTCACCACCTTGGCCAAGAAGTAGTCCCATCTCGGTTGCATGAGCCCAACTAAAACCGAACATACGTGCGAGTGCAGTTGTGATTAGTGATTTAATAACAAATAAGCCTATAACAGATAGAAATATCCATACTGGTTCAGCCAATAATTCAGACAGGTTAATGCCCATTGCCACAGACATAAAAAACAAGCCAAGCAATAATCCTTTGAATGGTTCAATATTAATCTCAATTTCGTGACGAAACTCGGTTTCTGCGACTAGGAGTCCAGCAAGAAATGCTCCAAGTGCAGCAGATAACCCAGCAGTATAAGTAGCTACAGCAGTTGCAATTATGATCAACAATGTCACCGCCATAAAAAGTTCTGGACTATCTGCGGTACCAACAAAACGAAACAGTGGTCGAATCAACAATCGACCAACACCAAGGATAATCAAAACGGCAATGAGAGCCTCACCAAACGCCAAGCTTATTGACCAGAATAGAGAACCACTAACGTAGGCACCAAATGTGCTGACCACAAATAGGATAGGAACTACCGCAAGGTCTTGTGTGAGAAGGATAGCAAAGCTGCCGTGACCAACTGTACTTCCAAAGCGGCTGTGTTCAATCAGTAACTGTACTACTATCGCGGTGGAGGATAGAGCAAGACAGCTCCCTAGTATGATGGAGACTTCTACAGAATTGCCAAAAGCCCAAGCAATACCACCAATGATTGTTCCCGTAAGTATGATCTGCGTTGAACCTAAACCAAATACTAAGCGACGCATCCTCCAAAGGCGCTCGAACGACAACTCTAATCCGATCATAAACAATAGGAAAACTACACCAAGTTCCGCCAATGCGCGTACACCCGCCACATCTGTAATTAAAAAATGGCGCAACCAAGTATACTGCTCAGCAATTCTCGCAAGTCCATACGGCCCTACAGCCATACCAATTAGCATAAATCCCAGTACTGGGCTTATTTTTAACCGCTTCGCAAAAGGAATCACCAGGCCTGCTGCAGCAAGAAATACAACAGCATCATGCAGCCTTAGGTCTTCCATTGATCCCTCCAATCTATATAGATTCTCTCTAAGGAATGTCTTGAGAATTCAAAATAACAAGCTTTTAACCTTTGATGTGATCGCCGCGGTGGCTTGTAATACGTTTGATTAATCATTCTCCTAAGTAATAACAAACTATTCAAAATCTACATCAATATGAATTCACGCATCTTTTACTAATAACACTCTAGGCAAGTTAGTACAACGACTTCACACCAGAGGATTTTTGCATGGAATGGGCGAATGTCCGCTTTGAGTCGTTAGCAGACATTTTGAACGTTTGTTTAGATATTACCAACCAGCTTCTCCAATAATTCAACCTAATTATGTCCGCTTTCGGCCATAAGCGGTCATTAGTAGATTAAGTAAACTATAGAAACATTATAATTCTTGAGCCTACAATCTTAATGATTATAATAAATCATATTTACTACTTTCATAGAATGATTGTTCGCCTTTATTATTAAATTGAACTTATTGATTGATAAGAATTATCTAATTATTAAATTATTTATAAATATTGCTTATTTCGGAAATTATTTTATTTCATTTCCACAATAATACTCATAGCAGTAACGTTCTCATGAAAAAAGT
>CAYXVH010000030.1:0-23174 GCA_964468615.1 uncultured Thiotrichales bacterium
CGATACGACCCTCAAGAGATGATCAACGTTGTTGAAATCCTAAAAAATCAGGAAGATTTTGATAAACAGCTAGCTAAAGAAGAAGGTCGCGAGCCTCGCGCCTACCATGGCACCTTCTCTACTCACCCTGCTAATGATAGGCGATTACAAGAAGTAGTGAGTGCTGCAGATAATATTAAAACTGCAGCAACTCGTGAAGCCGGTCGTGAAAAGTTTTTAAAATATATGGATGGTGCTGTATTAGGTACTGCTGAACAAGATGGTGTGCTACGTAAGAATAGGTTCTATCACAGTGATTTAAACTTATTTGTTGAATTCCCAGAAGGATGGAAAGTAGATAATTTACCAGATCGTTTAATCGCCTCACCCAAAACAGGCGACGCACAACTACAAATCACTATAGATGACTTAAATAAAAAACAAACACCAAAACAATATTTGAATGAGCAATTCAAAGGTAAAGTTACTAAAGGTCAGCCCGTGCAAACTGCAAATTTCCAAGGTTATACTGGCTACACCAATCTAACCACAAAAGGTGGAAGTGTGCCCAGCCGCGTTGCTGCCGTATTTTACGGCAAACGAGTCTATCAAGTTTTAATTGCTGGCAAAGACAGCGCGGCTTTAAATAAATATGACTCCGTTGGTCTAGGCACCATAAAAAGCATGCGCCAACTCAAGACCGCCGAAAGGAAATTAGCCAAGCCAAAAAACATCAAATTAATTCGCGCAAAGTCTGGAGACACGTTTGCCAAATTAGCCAAACGTACAGACATACAAAACCATCCAGTTGAGCAATTACGTTTGCTTAACGGCATGTATCCTGATGGTGAACCAAAAGCTGGGCAACTCATTAAAATCGTACAATAAATACACATCATTTATAACAACACAAGGGAGCATTGATTTCTTTTGAAACAAGGCAAAAAATGTCGAGCAAGCGGACGACTGCATGGATGCAGGAGGTAGAGCAACGCAGGAGCAGTTGCCGAGTGTATGTAAATACATGAGCATTTCGAGATCATTTTTTAACGACCATACAAATTTAGCTATGGCAGAATAAATCAGAGCTTCATTGAATGACATCAAAGCGACTCTCTAGTACAGTCGCTTTTTTTATGCGCATCTCTTTAATATTTTGACCGATAACGTCTACTTAGTAGATTCCAGTATCTATGTATTTCGCGCCTGGTTCACGGTACCGGATAGTGTCGTTAATCAAGCCAATGAACCTGTAAATGCGGTTTATGGTTTCGCAGATTTCGTCTATCAATTTCTACAACAAGCTAAACCTAAATATGTAGCGTTTACTTTTGATGAAAGTTTGAAGTCTTCGTTTCGAAATGAAATGTTTCCGGAGTACAAAGCTAATCGTGATCCTGCACCAATAGAATTAAAACGGCAATTTAAGTATTGCCGTGATTTTATAGAAGCCTTAGGTATATGCGAAATTGGCAGCCCACATTATGAAGCAGATGACTTAATCGGCACTTTAGCTACACGTATGCGTAAGAAAGGACATCCGATTACGATTCTTTCTGCAGACAAAGACCTAGCTCAACTCATTACAGAAAACGATATTTTTTGGAATTTTGCTAAAGGCGAACGCAATTCCATCCCACAAATAAAAAAACAGTTTGGTGTGTTCCCAAATCAAATCGCAGATCAGCTTGCGATCGCTGGCGACGCAGTCGACAACATCCCAGGGGTACCTGGAATCGGTATGGCCACCGCGGCAAAGTTACTCAATAAATTTACCAGCCTAGATGAACTTCTACAAAACATTCCTAAGATCAGTGAAATGAAAATCCGCGGCGCAAAACGTATTCAAGGTCTGATAAACGATCATCAGGAAGAGCTCCATTTATATAAAAAGCTCACTCAAATTCATTGTGAGGTTGAAATAAATGAAAACATGAAACTAGAACGTCGAACACCTGACTTCACCATGCTGAATGATTTATTTGATGTGTTAAAATTTGGTGAATTCCGGCGCGAAAAGTGGATGAGATTTTTAAAAGCCGCCTAAATGGCAAACATTATTCTCTTTAACAAACCTTTCGGTGTACTCAGCCAGTTTACTGACTCGGATGGTAGACAAACACTCAAAGACTACATCGATATTCCTAATGTATATGCCGCTGGCCGTCTAGACAAAGACAGCGAAGGTTTATTACTCCTCACCGACGACGGCAAACTTCAACAACGTATAGCCGATCCAAAATTCAAATGGACCAAAAATTATTGGGCACAAGTGGAAGGCGAAATTAATGACAAATCTTTACAAGCCCTAAGACAAGGTGTTCAGTTAAAAGATGGGATGACACTACCCGCAGAAGTTACTCAAATTGATGAACCAGAACACTTATGGGAACGCAATCCACCGATACGCTTTCGCAAAACCATCCCCACACAATGGTTGGATATAGTTATTAAGGAAGGCCGTAATCGACAAGTGCGGCGCATGACTGCAGTCGTAAATCATCCAACACTTAGACTGATCCGTCACCAGATTGGGCCAATCAAATTAGGATCACTTACTCTTGGCGAGTATAAAAGTATGGATACTAAAAGTTTTAAAATATAGTTAGAGAATGTCTGCTTACGGCCAATAGCGGTCATTCTTAAAATTAGCCACAATCAATCCGCATTCCCACTTGTTTGCATTTTATTTGCATGTGCTTTGCTAAATTAATACTCACAAAACAACAATGAGTCCCCAATCCTACGTTATTAACTTAGTGTAGGTTCAAAGCCAGCGCACTCCAACCCGCGCTGGCTTCTTTAATTGTGACTTGAATATCACAATACGAATTAAAAATCGTGTGGAAAGGTTTCTAATGACGAATACGTTAATAGAGAGCCAGAGGAAAAAGGCTCTGACATCATATATATATCATTCTGATTGAACCCTTGGTGGTATTTCGTAGGCACAATGACAACCGTTAGTACCAATGTCATTAATGAAATAATCACAAGAGCACGTACTTCTAAGATTTTCATAGTAGGTAATTCTCCAACCAATACATTTAAGTAACTAAACCAGAGCAATATATATGCCAAAGATTGAGCCTATATATTTCAACAGTTAATGAAGACGAACCTTGTCTATGAAATAAACTTTGATTCAATTTAGTGCGGGATTGCACTAATCGAGACCAACCATGTTCAGGGTGAATTCTACTTTTGATTAATTTAGCAATATGGGGTACTAAGGACAAACGGGAGCATATAGCCTATGGAAGGCATGAGCTATTGGCTATATTGATTTCGTGAATGTCCGCTTTGGGTCGGTAGAAATTTGCTCCTGCAATTTCTGCACTTCCACCATCCATGGCGGTTGTAGCGGACATTCTTTATTGCTTTGCACCCAACTTGATTGCACGCTCTTTAGCAACATCCTGATCAGTTGCTTGATAATTTGACGACACTTCAGGCCAACCTTGAGTGTGCTGCATAACAATATTTGCTAGAGCATCTATATGTGCTGTTTCAGCATTCAGTGCTGGAATATAACTAAATGACTCGCCACCTGCTTGTAAAAATACATCTCGGTTCTCCAAACTAATCTCTTCAAGCGTTTCTATACAATCTGCAGAGAATCCGGGGCAAAAAACATCGATAGACTTAACGCCTTCACCAGGGAGTTCCTCCATAATTTTAATAGTATATGGTTGCATCCATTCCGCTTTACCAAACCGTGATTGAAATGTTAACCGCCACTGTGATTTTTTTAGTTTTAATTTCTCTGCAATGAGCCTGGCCGTTTGATGGCACTCACAATGATAGGGATCGCCTAGTTCTAAGTTTCGTTTAGGCAGGCCATGGAATGAAAAAATAAGTTTTTGACTTTGCGTATGATTATCCCAGTGTTTCTGGATTTGTGTAGCACAAGCATTGATATAACTTTCATCTGCACCATAATTATTAATTATCCGAAATTCTGGCATCCAACGTTGTTGCATAAATTCTTTTGCCACTGCATCAAAAGTTGAAGCGGTCGTACTAGCTGAATATTGTGGATATAACGGGAACAATAAAATTCTTCGTGCACCTTGTGCTTTTAAATTTTCTAATGCAGAGGCAATGGAAGGCTGGCCATAACGCATGGCAAGCTCAACTTTTACAGGACCCGAGCAAAGTTTACTAAGTTTAGTTTGCAAGGCATCACGCTGCTGCTTACTAATTACTAATAGTGGTGAACCTTCATCGGTCCATACTTTTCCATAGTCTCCTGACTTAGCCCGAGGCCGAGTACGTAAAATAATGCCATGTAAAATCAACCACCAAATAGGTCTTGGAATTTCAACCACACGTGGATCCCAAAGAAATTCTGCTAAGTATTTTCTAATCGCTCGTGGGGTAGGTGCTTCTGGTGTACCCAGATTGGTAATCAACACACCAAGGCAAGTATTACTGCAGTGCGCATAATTTTTACTGCCTTGAAATTTTGGCATGAGTATTTTGGATTATTTTTTAACGTAAAGGCTTTAAACTAAGACTACTGTAAATAGCAGCCTATAGGCAAAACTTCACGAGTTTTTATAGATGATCTGTATAGATTAATCTACTGGGCAAGCAAATACTCTAGGCCACTAAGTCAAGTGGCTGAGCCGTTTATGCAAAGGGCTAGTACGCGGGAAATGGGCGAGCAAAAACTTCATTTGATCCGCAAGTACTCTGCGGCCTTGTAAATAAATATACTCTGCATGCGTAGGAATAAACGGGATAGCTAACAGCTGCATCCCCGCTTCTTCAGGCGTTTGACCGGCTTTGTGGTTATTACAGCGCTTACAGGCAGTAACGACATTATTCCAAAGATCTACTCCACCTTGGCTGATGGGACGAACATGGTCGCGGGATAAATCACGACGATCAAAGTGTTCGCCACAATATAAACACAAATTTGCATCACGCTTGAATAATGTACGGTTATTAAGCGGGGGAACATAGCTATCATGCAAAGACTTGTTATTGCCATAGGTAGCAATAATCGAATGAACATCTAGAGTACTTCTAAGGCCACTGCGTGCATTAATACCTCCGTGTATCTCATACATACGCTCACCGCATGTATAAGCCACCTGCCCGACATGATATAGACGCGCAGCATCTTGGTAGTTGATCCATTCCATTGGCATACCTGACACATCCGTGCGTAGTATTTGTAGACCGAGATCAATCACTCTGGTTACTCCAACTTTAGCCTTAGGTTGCAAACTGTATAGCTAAACCGCAAAGCATTGCAATTAAAGATTTGACCATGGAAATGCTACAAAATTCTTAAAACCTCAGGAAAGATAAGACTAATAGTCTGAGATTGCTTAAAATTACGTCAATTAAGGCTTAGGGTTACAACTATTTACTAGTGTGAGGTTTGATCACCGCCATCATTTACAGCTCGGTCTAATGCAGCCTGAGTTCTTGCTATAAGTAGTTCTGCATAATCTTCTTCTGCCATTTCTGCTACCCCAATCGAAAGGGTAAATTTTTCATTTAGCTTTTGATCACCCAATACAAGTTGATTTACTGCTTTATGAATTCGTTTCGCCACATTTTCAGATTGGACTTCATCTGTGCCAATTAGCAGCAATGCTATACAACCCTCATCATGCTTAACTGCCATATCCATACCTCGCAGCTGAATTTGCACTGCATTGGCTACTGCCTGAAATATTTTATCTGCTGTATAGGAACCATAAGAATGAACGAAATTATCATAGCGATCTATCTTTAAAATCATGATAGACAATGCACGATTGCGCATTGCACAACGTGTCATTTCATATGGTAGTGTTTCCTTCATCCACCCCATATTATATAAACCGGTTGCTTGGTCTTTCTCTGTTTTCATTTTGCTTCTAGCTTCTTCATGGATACGTTGGTATAGCAAACGATTTAAATCAAGCATGCGCTTAACAAAAAGCTTCATTAAATTTTTCGCAAAATTTAAATCACTGGAAACAAATTCCCATAAAAGTTTTTCAGGAATCTCTAATACTTTGCAGTTTGATTGGGCAATAACAAATGCACTAGTCGGTTGACCACCAATTACAGACATTTCACCAACGGTATCGCCAGGATTTAAAGACACTACAGCCGAGGCATCTTCTTGTAAATGCATACCTAAGTGTCCGTCAACAATGACAAACATGGAATGATTTACCTGGTCTTTATATAGCAGCATCTCCCCAGGACTTAATATCTTACTCGTGCACTTAAGCAATAAGCCAGAACATTGCTCTAGATCCACCGCGCCAAACAGACCAAGACGAGACAGAGTGGAAAGTTGACGAGTATCGCCAGGCGCTATAGTCATTTATTAAACCTAGCTGGTTAAAGAATGTACTTTATCCCAATGCTAATAAATATAAAACTCGAATTAAAACAGTTTTCCTGTTTATTTTGACTTAGCTAATTTAAATAAAAATTTGCGGTGTTTACAGGTTATTAAAGCTGGAGAAATTATTAATCTCTGTCCCAATCTTTATTCTTCTTATGCTTCTTATCCTTGAACTTATTTTTGTGTTTTTTACGAAATTCTTTACGCTCTTCGGGAGACATGCTTTGCCATTTCTCACGCAATCGTTCTTTTTTCTCAGGCGGCAAATCTTTAAACCATTTATAACGTTGACGAACTTTATCCTGTTTTTCTGGCGTCATGTTTTGCCAATTTTGAGCGCCTCGTGATAACTTATTTTGCTTGTGTGGAGGTAACTCAGACCACCTACCTTCGAACTTTTTCAATACCCGCTGTTGCTCAGCACTTAATTCATCCCACGCAATTGGATCTTGCGCATGTGAACACACACAAATCATTAGCAAGATAATGGTTATTAGTACTTTACCCATAACTTAACTCAGCAACGATTTCTTTTAACTAGTGACATCTTCTTCTACTAACCAAGTATAAAATTCTAACTCTTCATATAGCTCAATCGCATCTTGTGCAGCCACAAGCTCATTTGCTTGAGTATCTTCAGTTTCCACGGGCTGATTCAATTGTGAGGTTACAATCACCACCGCAATTAAAATAGAGAATGCTGTAGCAGCTGCTGTAAATAATTTAGGTAAGCTGAATTTCTTCGGTGTTCGTTTAAGTGCATTCTCTCTTGCTGCAATAATGCGTTGACTGGTTTCTGCATCAATACGATTTACAGAATCATCCAAAGCATCACAAACTTGTGAAACTAGCTTTTCGTCATTCACGTTGTGGTTATCTGTATTCATAATCTTTCCTGTAATTGTTCACATAAAAAATGTACGGCTCTTGAGTAATGTGTTTTTACACTTCCTTGCGAACATTTCATAATCTTTGCAGTTTCTGCAACATCCATACCTTCCCAGGCACGCAGTAAAAAGGCCTGTCTCTGACGTGGCGATAACTGTTGAATAAAATGATCGACACGTTCAACAGAGTCTTCTAAATCTGCAACTGCACCTGGACCTAGATCACTACTAGGTACGTGCTGCATTGGATCATAACCATCGTCTTCATCATCTGCCTTGCTTAACCAAACTCGCCAGCGGCTTTGCGTGGTGTTTTTGCGGTGAAAGTCCATTATGCGATTATTCAGTATGCGATAAAATAGCGGCGCCCATTGATCCGCAGGCTTATTAGCATACTTACTCACTAACTGCATCATGGCATCCTGCACTATGTCTAAAGCGTCTTCACGGTTTCTCGTCGACAGTTGCGCCATACGAAACGCCCGTCGTTCCGCCTTCATTAGAAACTCTTCGAGCTGCTGTGACTGTGTCGAATTCAAACTTTCCTCATTTATTCAGCAGCTTAATTAATTAAATCTTTAAGTAAAATCATATACCGTACTGATAGGCTGGCTATCCTAGTGGAAGATCCACAATTCACGGCATAGAATGCCCTTACAATATAAACAACGTATGAGCGCTCATCTGGTTGACATATTCACCTAAGTAAAAGCATTAGATAGTTCACAATGTTAATGTAATTTATTCACATTACCCTGTAATTAGAAAATTCAGTATAAATTTCAGCTGCATGCAGTTCGATAGAATATTTTAACTATATATATCAGTACTTTAAGGGTGTTAAAACCATTTATTAACCCATTCAATGTCAATTAATCCTTATATTTACACTTCTGTGAGCGATTTTATTCACAGAGTTATCCACAAAGATTTATGAATTCACCCTCTGTATTAATCATTGCGCTACCCGTACCGCTATACCAAAGGTTTGAGTACCTACCTGCAAAAGACCTGGATTATAAGCGTTACAAAATAGGTACACGAGTGCGTGTGCAGTTTGGCGCTCGCAAGCTAATTGGCCTGATTGTAGATAAAGCTGCCAATAGCTCACTTCCTATCAATAAACTTAAATCTGTTACAGAAGTATTAGATGATGAGCCTATATTTGATAATGATTTATTATCGTTATTATTCTGGGCTGCAGACTATTATCAACAGCCCATAGGTGAAGTCTTATTTACTGCGCTTCCTGCAGTATTGCGTAAGGGTAAATTAATAACTCCCGCAACTAACACACTTTACAAATTATCGGCTGACCAAAATCTTGATACACAGCTAGGTCGCGCACCAAAACAACGTTTAATTACTGAACTATTAAGCACTCGCCCACAAGGGCTTGATGCAGAAGCAATAGCCAAGCACATCCCCGGTTGGCGTAGCGCAATGAATGCGCTATTAAATAAAAATCTTGTTGAGAAGACACAGCAAGAAAAAATATCTGAGAGCCCCTCAACAGTAGCCGCTACCGAAAAGTTAAATTTAAATACAGAGCAGCAACATGCGTATGAAGAATTATCCACTAAGCTTAATAAATTTAATTGCTGCTTATTAGATGGCGTTACCGGTAGCGGGAAAACCGAAGTTTACTTGTCTTTAGCAAAAGATGTTCTAGCAATGGATAAACAAGTACTTATTCTTGTTCCTGAAATTGGCCTAACACCTCAACTCTTACAGCGCATTGAATCACGCTTAGGCGAAAAAGTGCATTTAATGCATTCAGGGTTAAACGATAATGAGCGCGCGCAAACATGGCTTGCGACTAAAACCAGTAAAGCAAACATAGTAGTTGGCACACGCTCAGCCATTTTCTTGCCGTTTTCAAAACTCGGCTTAATCATCATCGATGAAGAACATGACTTGTCCTTCAAACAACACGAGGGGTTCCTATACAATGCAAGAGATATTGCCGTTTTCCGTGCGAAACAATTAAAAATTCCTATTTTGCTCGGTACTGCTACCCCCTCTTTTGAAACTCAACATAATGTTAACAACCAACGTTACCAAAAATTGGTGCTCTCTAAGCGGGCAAAAGACTCGAGTATTCCCGATGTTAAGTTAGTTGATATGCGTTCAAAAGCTTCTTCAGATGGTTTATCTAATGAGCTCATACAAGCGATGCAAGCTGAGTTAGCTAACGACAATCAAATACTATTATTTCTAAACCGTCGCGGTTACGCGCCAACCATACTCTGCCAAGAATGTGCATGGATTGCAGAATGCTCACGTTGCGATGCACGCATGACATTCTACAAAAACAGAAATATTTTAAAATGCCATCATTGCCTGAAGGAAGAAAAAGTTCCTGAGATTTGCCCCACATGTAATTCAGATAAATTTTTATGGCTTGGTGAAGGTACACAAAGAATAGAGAATAAATTAAAAGAAATTTTCCCAGATACTGCAATCACTCGTATAGACCGTGATAGCACACGCAAAAAGAATTCCTTAGAAGAAAAATTAAATGATATACATGCTGGTAAGCATCAAATCATCATCGGCACACAAATGTTGTCCAAAGGCCATGATTTCCCAAACGTCACCTTAGTCGGCATATTGAATGTTGATCATGGTCTATTCAGTACTGACTTTCGAGCAACCGAACGTCTTGCGCAGTTACTTGTGCAGGTTGCCGGTCGAGCCGGACGAAGTGCAAAAAAAGGCAAAGTGTTATTACAAACCTATTTACCTGAGCATCCCTTATTAAATTGTTTGTTAGCTGAAGGTTATGCAGCTTTTAGCAAAGAAGCCTTAAAAATTCGCAAAGAGTGTGCTTTCCCACCCTACACCTTCATGCTCATGGTTCGAGCACGAGCGAATAATATGGATTTAACACAAAATTTTTTACAGGATGTTAAATCGATACTGGTAAAAAATAATCTTCGAGGAGTTACGATTTATGGACCGATTCCAGCATTGATGGAGCGTAAGGCTGGAATGTATCAAAGCCAATTGATTGTTTTCGCTCAACATAGGAAGTCCATACAACTTAATTTAGCCAATTGGACTCAAGCGATTACCGCACGACCACTCGCCAAGCGAGTGCGATGGGATATCGAGGTCGACCCCCTGGAGATGAACTAGAAATGAATTAGGGAAACGCTAATTTATTCCCAATCATGACTAACGCAAGTCTTTTGAAATTCAGTACAATGCAACGCCTTTAAAGCACCAAACCTGCCTACATGCAAACACAAATAGCCAATCTTATCAGCACTGCAATAGCAAATCTTCAAACCTCAGGGAACATCTCAGAGGATCTTAGTGCTGATGTGCATGTCACTCGCAGTAAAGATAAAACCCATGGAGACTTCGCCTGCAATGTTGCATTGCAATTAGCAAAACAAGCAAAGATGCCGCCACGAGAATTAGCGGAAATGCTGCTTGCGAATATACCCGAAGATCCTATTGTGGCAAAAATAGAAATTGCTGGGCCGGGTTTTCTTAACTTTTATATACAAGAAAATCTACATGGCGAGATACTGAACACCATCCTAAAGCAGCAAGATGAATTCGGTCTATCAAACACCTATGCAAGCAAAAAAGTGCAGATTGAATTTGTGTCTGCCAATCCTACTGGCCCTTTACATGTAGGCCATGGTAGAGGCGCAGCCTATGGCGCCACTATTGGAAACTTATTAGCCGCGGTAGGCTATGAGGTTCAACGTGAATACTATGTAAATGATGCAGGGCGACAAATTGACATTCTGACTGCATCCGTTTGGCTGCGTTACTTAGAATTATGTGATGAAACATTCACATTCCCCACCAACGCTTACCAAGGTGATTATGTTTGGGATATCGCAGCTACTTTACATCGTGAATATGGTGATCAATACCTTCACGCTACCCAAGATTGGATGTCTGACTTACCTGCTGATAAACCGCAAGGCGGCGATAAAGAAATTTATATTGACGCCATCATCACTAAAGCTAAAACTCTATTAGACGAGGGTGGATACGGCATTTTCACCAAATTTGCATTAGACACGATCACCAATGACATTAAGGAAGACTTAGCGCTATTTGGTGTGCACTACGACAATTGGTTTTCAGAAAAATCTTTAGTGACCAATAACAATATACAAACTGCACTGGCAACGCTAGAAGAAAATGGCCACAGCTACGTGAAAGATGATGCAATTTGGTTTCGCAGCACTAACTTTGGCGATGAGAAAGATCGAGTATTAGTTCGTGCCAATGGTACGCATACATACTTTGCATCTGATATAGCTTATCACTTAGACAAATATCAGCGTGGTTTTGATAGGCTAATTAATATCTGGGGCGCAGATCATCACGGCTACATAACTCGCATAAAAGCAGCGGTGGAAGCATTAGGCAAAGATCCAACATGCTTGCAGATCCCATTAGTACAATTTGCTAATTTATATAAAGGCGGCGAAAAACTAGCTATGTCTACACGCTCTGGCGAATTTGTTACCTTACGTGAGCTTCGCAAACAAGTGGGCAAAGATGCAGCACGGTTTTTTTATGTGATGCGTAAACATGAACAACATTTAGACTTTGACTTAGATCTAGCTACTTCGCAGTCAAAAGATAATCCGGTTTACTATGTGCAATATGCACATGCGAGGATATGCAGCATCTTTACACAAGCAGGTGTCGGCATGCAAGACCAAACCATTATTGATGCAGATACCGAACAATTATCAAATGAATATGAAAAAAACATATTGAAAATATTGAGTCAATTTTCTGAAAATATTTCGTCTGCTGCAGAAAAATTATCCCCACATATCTTAGTGAACTATCTACGTGATATAGCGAATGCTTTTCATAGTTTTTATAATGAAAAAGAAAATCAGGTGCTGGTAGATGATATAGCACTGCGAAATGCTAGACTTAAACTAATATATGCCACCAAGATAGTCATCCATAACGGTTTAACACTGCTTGATGTAAGCGCACCAGAAAAAATGTAGGGAACACATGGCACGTAGAAAAAAACGCTCCACAGCAAAATCACCCAGCATCATCTCGGCATGGATATGGTTAACGCTTGGTATTTTAATCGGCTTGGGCATTGCAATGTTTACCGGTTCAAATGTAGGCAATGTAGAGCAAGTAGCCACACCGTCACAATCTAATGTCACTAAAGAACCTGAAACCAAACGCAAGTTTGACTTTTATACCTTGTTGCCTGAACTTGAAATTGTGATACCTCAGGAAGAGACCCAACCACCTAAACAAAAGCCCTCTGCTTCACCAGCCACCACTAGCAAACAACAGACTGACTATAAAGGCGGTTACTTGTTACAAGCAGGCTCGTTTCAACAATTTAATGAGGCCGACAGCCTGAAAGCACGCTTAGCGTTAATTGGCGTAGAAGCGAATATTCAATCTGTCGAGGTGAATAAAACCAAATGGCATCGTGTGCAAATTGGCCCTTCCAATGATCGCAATGCGCTTGAGAAGCTTCGCAAACGTTTAAAATCCAGTCAAATCGATACGATTCTGTTGCAAGCTAAAAAGTAGTATTAATTTACGATTCTTTTTGCTGAACGATAATTTGATAAGCAACTTCAGTTTCGTATTTATCAGGCAAATCTGGCCCATTTACCCCTAAGATCTCAAAACTATTGTAGAGCTCTTTTTTCATCACTATTCGTCCAAATATATCATTTGCGGCTAAACGTAGCTCCTCTACTTGATCATAGTTAATACTAAACGCAGTATTATATTTTTGAGCACTCCATTCTGAAAAATATATTCCTTGGTTCGTATAAACAATTACACCTTTACGAGATTTTTTCCCTGCTGGGAGAAATTTAAAACCATTCTTATTTGGATACCAGATTGCTCGACTATAAAAAATAATTTCTTGTTGATCTGCAGCGATACTTTCTAAAAATACAGTTTGAAAACTCTCTTCTTGTACGGGACCAAAAGTTGGACTAAAAGACAGATTACCTATGCTTGAACAAGAAATTAAAAACAGTACAAAAAATAAAATTGAGAAGTGCGATTTGAATTTATTTAGCATTTTATTATTATCATGAAAGTGATTCATACATAGACTCGATATCTTCAGCAAAAGTCTGCAAAAGTTGTGAGCGTTTTGTTTTAAGTGTTGGAGTAAGTAATCCATTTTCAATACTCCATGGCTCCAAGTATAAACTAACTCGCCGCACTTGAGCATAACCTGGAAATTCGCGTAGGCATTTTGATAAGTGTTTTATAATATGTTTATGTACATCAGAATCGTGCAAACTTTCTGGTTTTTTTCGATCTAACCCTAATTTATTTGCTAAGGCTCTCCATTCAACCTCATTTAAAACTAATAGAGCGGCTAAAAAAGGCTTGCCTTCACCTATAATCATCGCTTGGTCAAATAGCGAGTCCGCACAAATAGTAGTTTCCATATCTTGAGGTGGCACTTTTTCTGCGCTGGCTAAAACAATAATATCTTTGATGCGGCCTGTAATATACAGATAACCATCATCGCTAATAGAGGCTAGATCTCCAGTATGCAGCCAGCCTTGTTCATCAATAACTTCCTCGGTAGCTTGCTGGTTATTAAAGTAACCCTGCATGACACAATCACTTTTAGTACACAACTCTCCTTGCTCTGTGATTTTAATTTCTATACCAGGAAGCGGCTTACCAATGCTAAATGGGTCATTATCCTCTTTGCGACCTACACTTATGGTAGGACTGCACTCGGTCATGCCATAACCTTGATAAACAGGTATACCTAAGCTGATAAAAAATTGCGCAATGGATTTATTTAGAGCTGCTCCACCAGCGATAGCATATCGAAGCCTGCCACCCAATCTTTGTTTAATTTTCTTAGCCACCAAATAATCAAGTATTGGCCAAAATAATAAACTCCAATGACCTCCTGTAGCTTTAGTTTGATATTGAAACCGTCGCCAACCCACTTGCTGTGCGAGCTCAAATATTTTTTTCTTAAAAGAAGATTCTTTCTGCAAGGAGCACAACACCTTAGCGTAAATCATTTCATAAATACGCGGTACAGAAATAAAGGCTGTCGGTCGTACGACTTGTATATCTTCTGCAAGTTGCTGAACTGAACGTGCAAAAGATATTTTTGAACTAGCCATCATCGGCAAGTAACATCCACCGGTGCGTTCTAAGGTATGAGACAAGGGTAAGAAAGATAAAAACACATCATCAGGATAAAATTCACCGCATTGCAATGCCGCATAAGCATTCGCCAAAATATTTTTATGACTTAGCATCACACCTTTCGGCTTCCCGGTGGTGCCGGAGGTATACACAATCGTCGCCAAATCTTCACTACTAACACCTTCAACTGTAAATGGCGTACTTGTCTCACCAGTATCTGACCATTGATGCAAACTGATTATTTGCGCACTTTGTTGATCATCTTCTGGTGGCTCAACACTAATTACACGTTGTAGTGTTTCCGTTATAGATGGAATTTTAGATAGTTCTCGCCACTGACGTTGATTTTGAATCAATAAAACTTTTACACCCGCATCCTTAATGACATAGGCAACATTGTTCGGCCGATCATTGGTATACAAAGGAACTGTTACTAACCCGCAAGCCATAGCAGCAATATCAAACATCACCCATTCAGGGCAGTTTCGTAACATTATGGCTACACGATCGCCTCTTTCGAGTTGTTCTTGCTTGATCGCATGTTGAATTTTCGCAATCTGATCAGCAACATTTTGCCAACTAAGATCAGCCCAACCTTGCTCACCATCATGGTAACCATAAGCGATTGCTTTAGCAGAACGCTGGACACGTTGCTGCAACAAACCTGGTAGAGTTTTAGCTACTTCTGGTGTTATATAATCGATGTTTGTCATGTTTACATCATCAGACTTAAAGGCATTAATTTGAACTAAAATAATCAATAATTACTATTATTTATAGCAAATTACCCAATTATCATAGTCCCTGTTATATTTAGTAACATAATTAAACCTTTAGTTTTTAGGGTTGAATTTGCTACTTATTGCACCCATATATCTTTATATAACTAATGTTACCCACAATCGCGACTCTAGAATATGTCTGAAAATATAACGGAAAAATCTGTTGATTTTGCTGTGCCTCTAAAAGGCATTCCCGAAACCGCAGTGATTCAGTCCAATCTGCCAATTTACAACGCAGAACAACGCGATGAAAAAATCGCCAACATTAAACGTTTGTTAAAACGTGAAAATGCAGTGCTAGTGGCTCACTATTACACCAATGAAGATCTGCAAATGATTGCTGAAGAAACCGGTGGCGTGGTATCTGATTCATTAGAAATGGCACGTTTTGGTAATAACCATCCAGCAACTACCTTAATCGTTGCAGGTGTACGTTTTATGGGTGAAACCGCAAAAATATTAAGCCCAGAAAAACGCGTTTTAATGCCGACCTTAGAGGCAACATGTTCATTAGATTTAGGTTGTCCGACAAAAGAATTTAGCGAATTTTGCGATCAGCACCCTGATCATGAAGTAGTTGTATATGCAAATACTAGTGCAGAAGTTAAGGCACGAGCAGATTGGGTAGTAACTTCAAGTATTGCGCTTAAAGTAGTCTCGCACTTAATGGATCAAGGCAAAAAGATTTTATGGGCACCTGACAAACATCTTGGTCACTATATTCAAAAAGTTACTGGTGCAGACATGGTGCTATGGCAAGGCGCATGTATTGTGCATGAAGAGTTTAAAGCGCGTGGACTAGGTGAATTAATTGAAAAGCATCCTGATGCAGGAATTCTAGTACACCCTGAGTCACCCGCTGCTGTAATTGATATTGCTGATGTTGTGGGTTCAACCACAGCACTCATTAAAGCGGCTAAAGAACTTCCACATAAAGAATTCATTGTTGCCACTGATAATCGAATCTTCTATAAGATGAAACAAGAAGCCCCAGGGAAAACTTTTATCGAAGCCCCAACTGCTGGCGAAGGAGCAACATGCAAGAGCTGCGCGCACTGCCCTTGGATGGCTATGAATGGTCTGCATAATCTAGAAGCGGTACTAGAATCTGGCATCAAGTCTGGTGAGAATGAGATCTTTGTCGACGAGGATATTCGTCAAAAAGCTTATCGCTCAACCAGCCGTATGCTCGAATTTGTGGCCCATTAGAGCGGCCATTTATAGGCAAAGTCACCCTCTAAACTGTCGAATAATAGAGTTCGTCGCCCGTTCGTACCTTTTGTGCACTAGTCCCTAAACTTTTCACCAAAATTCACGCAATATCAGGCACTAATCGCTGATAGAGACCTTTTCAGCTGAGAGTGAATTCGGCCTAATAAACAATTAATGACTGCTCAAGCAACTATAGAAATTCAAAATCCGCTATCCCTGCAACAATTCATCAAGCTGTTGCAGAAGCTTCCACCTGGGCGTATTGCAGAATTACCGATAGAAAAACTGCCGAATAATATACCGGCAGATATCAGCGAAAAGATTCCAATGGCATCGAGAAGTGCTGTCGATGATTTAATCATGACTGCAAATTCTTTTCACCTTAAGCGTCGCATGCGAGACCAAGAATCTTATGGCACGCATGTGGTAACCGCGTTAGATAAAGCCAAGAGCGCATCTGGATCAGCAAATTTACGTGTATTTAAAAACAAAATTCTTTTATTAGTGGAGATGCTTCAGTCCACTCAACGCGGCACCAAAAAAATTGGTAATGATACATTTGTAAAACACATCACATCTATAAATAATCTGTTAATTGATGTGCGTAGTGAAACCATTAGCATGCATGAAAACATAGCTATTCTACAAAAAGCAAAGCCTACAAATAATGAAGACAAAAAGAGATTTGCTTCTTCTTTATACAAATTAAAGAAAGAAACTACGTCGGTAGGAAAGATTCTCTCTGAATATTACATTTTACGATTAAAAGTGTTGGCGCGTGCTATACACCAAAAACGCAAGCTGATTGAGGTTCGCGAAGAAACCACGCAAATGAAACAGCAAGAGCTTGATGATTTACAAGCTGATCTTAAAGAAACACAGACTTTATGGAATCGCACCATGAAGCGTAAAAAGACAGTAGACGATACTAAGGATGCGCAACAACGAATTTATGACTTAGTTAATGAGATTAAATCTAGTGAGGTTGTCATAGCTGAAACTGATTTAATTCTTTGGTTAGATGCAATTGTTGAAGCCAGTTTAAACGAAGACTCAAGGGATAGAGTTACTAAATCATTACGACAAGCAAGAATCTCATTATTCTACCTATTAAATAAATTCTGCGCTTCACAAGAAGCGTCAGCAATTCAAATTGCGAAAAACCCTTTCATACAAGTTGATCCTGAAAAAGCAATCAAATTTGTGTTGATGTCTGAGACGTTTATTTTGAACTATTTCACCAAGAAGAAAAACACGGCTACAGCATGGCTTAGCGGTGCAGCTGAGAATAAAATGGTTGAGCTGGATCAGTTACAAAAAGAAATTCTTACCGAGCTAAGACGTGCTAGCAAATCTATGTTCAAATTATAAAATTAGCTGCCTAGCTATTTTTTATTTCTAGTTACTGTTCTTCTTGCTCTGGCTCAAGCATTGAGTCATTCGCTTCATCTTCTTCGGAAAGATTCAATGTTTGAATTTTATCTTCTGGCTTAGCCTCTGATTTATCATCTTGCACCTCGTCAGAGCTCAGAGTTTCCTCACTTTTCTCTTGCTGTATAGCTTCGGCTTCCAACTGCTTCTGATGTTCGCGAGAGACAAATAGTAGTGATCCAGTAGAGACTGCCGCTATCACTACAGCAAAAATCTGCGCAATCACCCAGGCCTTTAACTTGAGCCTGTGCACTATCCAATAAAAGAACCAACTAAATAGCATATACACAAGTACTGCAAACCAGTATGTCGCCACATCGACAGAGTCCACTGCAGCATAGCTATTATCTTCTAAACGCATATACAGCCACCAACCAGCAGCGAACAAAACTAGTGTAAATGTGACATGTAAAATTAATCGAGCTGACATCGTACTTTCAAATATTTTTGTGTAATCAGATTGGTAGGCTATTTTTAGATGACATTTGCAAGTAGTATCCTTGATCACCTAAACTCTGAAGCACTTGCTGCGCATCCGCTAAAGCAAGTTTTCGATCTACAGTAAGATCAAATTCCAAAGTAAATTCAGGTTTACCGAAGAGCATTAATAGTTGTTCAGGTAATTTTTCAAAATTATCTTTCTCATTGAGATAGATATAGCTATCTGCTTTCTTGATACTTTTATACACAAAACATTTCATCATCAACACCAGCAGTATATTGTTTAAACATATAAGAGCCTAGCTGCTAGGCAAAGTCAATATAGACGATTGTTTATCAACTATAGCAGCAGGAATAAAATAGATTGCTAATGTCTCGCAGCAGAATGTAGTTAAATATTTTTTATTGCTTATCTACGCTTTCAACTACAGGAGGAGTAATCGTATTTGTAGGCCGGGTAAGCCGCACAACCGACTGAATTTTATCTAGAGCATATTCATATGAAACAGTGCCGCCACTAGATTGCTGTTCAATTGAAATTGAATCTTCTGTAGTTCTCACTAATGTACCCGCATGCTTTACACCATCACTAAGCGTAACTTCTATATTCGATCCCATCGAAGCGCTAATATTTTCAAGCGCAATGCGAACCGCGCGTGATTTTCCTTTGCCGACACTTTTTACTGTTTTATCTTCTTCTGGCGCTAATGGTTCAATTTCTTTAGAGGTAAAACGATCCTTATCAGTACTTAGCATAGGATCATAGGTCTCTTCATCTTCTAATTCGACTTTAGCGGCCTCTTCTTCATTAGCTAAAGGCTCATCTTTCGGAGTTGCAGTAGGTAGGTTACTGACAATTTCATTGTCATCCAAAAGTGGAATATTTTGTAATCCTCCACCATAAGCCCCAACTCCAGCCATGACCAAGCCTACCAAACCCATTGCAAAGCCATTGCGCGCCTGGCTTTTATTCCATTTAACAAAACTATAAACAGGAACAAATATGGGTGGCACTAATAGAACCATAAGCCCCCAAAAAAAACTTTCATTAAATGCGTCTAGTAGCACCATAATCATGCCCACTAAAATGAGCAGCAGTGCAAGAATTAAAACGATCTGAGCAAGCATATTTTTATTCCTAACGTATTTTAACTTAAGTAGCTATTTGTATACAAAGAGGCTTCAAGTTCATCGATCACAAACTCTGTAATTTGCCTCGATGCATTATTGCTCGAGAGCCTTTCCAACCAAACCTGGCGCATTCTACCAGTATCCATATGCAGATAAGATAATATTTCCTCAATCGTATCTCCAGGCTCTTCATCACAAATTTGATATGAATTATCTGCATTTATAACGATATTGACCGCATTGGTATCACCAAACAGGTTATGCAAATCACCGAGGATCTCTTGATATGCCCCGACTAGAAACAAACCTAAAACATAATCTTGCTGTCCATTAACTTCATGTAAAGATAGATAAGACTGGATAGTTCCTGCCTCTACATACCTATCAATTCGCCCATCGGAGTCACAAGTTAAGTCATAAATTCTTGCTTTAATTGCAGGATATTCATCAAGCCGATGTAACGGCATAACCGGAAATATTTGATCCAAACCCCAAATATCAGGTGTGGATTGAAACAATGAAAAATTACAAAAGTACTTAGCAACAAATTTATCTTCAAGGCGAAGTTTCTCCTCATCTAGTAAAGCATGCTTAACTTTCAAAATCTCCTGGTATGCAATGCTTGCCAACTTTTCAGCTGCAGCTTTTTCAATTAGCGAGAGGTCTCCTTGAGAGAATTCTCGCTCAATGATATGAGTAATCTTTTTCAGCTCTTTATAACTCTCAGCTATTTCTTCCAAATTTTTTTCGTTAAGAGATGCGGTTTGAATATTTTTTATATATTCTTTAAGTAGATTCAAACTAAGACTTGCAACATCACTATTCAGCAACTCTTTTTGATTATCTGCTAATTCTAAATGCGGATGCTCCATGTCAATGACATTGGTTATCAACACTGCATGATGGGCTGTCATTGCACGGCCATTTTCACTAAAGATAGTAGGAAAGGTTAACGAATATTTTTCACAGCTACACTTAACGGTTTTTATAATTGTGTTCGCATAGTCTTTTAGAGAGTAATCCATAGAAAAATATGAATTGGAATTACTCCCCTCATAATCCACTGCCAATCCGCCACCGATATTGAGCAACTTAAAATTCACACCTAATTCAGCTAACTCTGCAAAATAATGCATACCTTCTTGCATGCCTACTTGAATATCTTGTAACGATGGAATTTGTGAACCCATATGAAAATGCAACATTTTCATCATATGCAAGCTATTATTCTCTTGCAGTTGTTTAACTAAACCGAGCACTTCATTTGAAGTTAAGCCAAACTTGGAATGCTCTCCACCAGAGTTTTGCCAATTACCTTTTGCAATAGAAGTCAAACGTACGCGCATACCTAAGGTTGGCTGCACATCAAGTTCCGAACACTGTTTAAGCACGTGTTGAAATTCAACCAGACTTTCTATAACAATTACAATCTCATGCCCCAACATACAACCAATTAATGCCAGGCGAATATAGGTCTCATCTTTATAGCCATTACATATAATGGTTTGCTGATTTTTATTAATCCCTAAACAAGCAATAAGCTCCGCTTTACTACCCACCTCAAATGCGATGGGCCATTGCTGCTGATTATGAAAATGTTGAATAACCGTAGCTTGTTGATTTACCTTGATAGGGTACGCTGCTATATATTCTCCAGTATAGTGATGCGCTTTAATCGCTTGCTGGAAAGCTGAATATAAGTTACTCAATGACTGTTGCAAGATCTGTGGAAAACGCACCAGAACCGGCAGACTTATACCTTTATCAGCTATCTCTTTACTGAGCTTGTATAGATCGAGCTCTGCTGCAACCACGTTAGCAACCACATGTCCTTGGCTATTTATATCAAAGTGCTGCAAACCCCAATTATCTACTCGATAATGATATTTAGCCTGCTCCACGTTCCATGTATTTTCACTACTCATAAAGATTAGACTTTTTTGTATATTTATATTTACAGTACAACTTGTTAACGGAACTCAGAATATACACAGGAACAACGAATGCAAAATAATAATTGGTTTACGGAAGAGTGCACAAAGGCAGGAACAGCATTTTCACTCGAAATACTTGAAAAGCTGCATGAGGAAAAAACTCCGTATCAAAAAATAGAAATCTACTCGACCAAATGCTTTGGCAATCTTATGGTAATCGACGGTTTTATAATGTTAACGGAACGCGATAACTTTATATACCATGAAATGATGAGCCATCCGGCATTATTTAACCATTCTAAGCCCCGCAACATAGTCATTGTCGGTGGTGGAGATTGCGGTACTTTATTTGAGGTTGCTAAGCATAACTGCGTAGAAAAAATAACCCAGGTAGAAATCGACAAACGTGTCACAGATTTATCTTTAAAGTATTTCCCACAACTTTGTACAGTGACTAGCGATCGACGTGTTAACTTAATTTTCAACGACGCAATTAAATGGATGAAGAAAGCAAAACCTGAATCTATTGACTTAATCATAGTTGACAGTACAGATCCTATTGGGCCTGCAAAAGGTCTATTTTCAACACCATTTTATAAAGATTGCATCAAAGCGCTTAAGGAAGATGGTTTACTTGTACAACAAAGCGAGTCTCCCCTTATACATCTTGAAAGTATCATCAAACCCATGCATAACTGCATGCAGCAAGCAGGATTCAAAAACACACAATTACTAAATTTCCCTCAACCTGTTTATCCAACTGGATGGTGGTCCGCAACACTAGCTAGCAAACAAGCTTCTGTTGGCTTTTCTCGTGAGCAAGAGTCTAAGTCTCTTCAATTTGAAACCCACTATTATAACCACGCTATCCACATAGCCTGCTTTGCCTCACCTCAGTTTGTATCCAAACACCTCAAATAAATTCTTAGCCCATAAAAAAAGCGCCCCATATAGAGGCGCTTAAAGATTGTGTCTTAAGTATAACGCTTACTTAGAATACCAACTAACTCGTTTATTCATGTGGGCACTCTAAGCTCGCGTTTAGGAGAAGTATCTACTTAGTCACAAATTCTGGATAGGCTTCCAATCCACATTCTGAAATATCCGCTCCTTCCATCTCTTCTTCTTCGCTCATACGAATACCTATCACCATCTTGAGAATTCCCCAGACAATTAAGCTGGCTACAAATACCCAAACAAAGATGGTCACTGCCCCGATGATCTGACCGGAGAATGATGAGCCGTCATTAGTAATTGGCACCAACAGCAATCCTAACAAACCAACCACACCGTGAACGGATATAGCACCGACAGGGTCATCAATTTTCATCTTATCGAGTGTAAGAATGCTCAACACCACAAGGATGCCACCCAAGCCGCCAAATATGGTTGCTTGTAACGCAGTTGGAGTAGATGGCTCTGCAGTTATTGCTACTAAACCAGCCAGTGCTCCATTGAGTGCCATGGTCAAATCAGCTTTACCAAACATCAAACGTGCAAGGATCAACGCTGCAATCAAACCACCTGCTGCTGCTGCATTAGTATTCATAAATACAACCGCAACCGAGTTAGCACTTTCGACACTAGCGGTAGCTAATACTGATCCACCGTTAAAACCAAACCACCCTAGCCATAATATGAAAGTTCCTAAGGTTGCCAACGGTAAGTTTGCGCCTGGCAATGCGATAGATTTACCGTCTTTTGTATATTTACCCTTACGAGCTCCAAGTAATAGAACACCGGCTAACGCTGCGCTAGCACCTGCCATATGCACGATTCCAGAGCCTGCAAAATCAGAAAACCCAAGATCTCCTAGTGCATACATTCCAAATACAGCTTTACCACC
>CAYXVH010000031.1:0-10312 GCA_964468615.1 uncultured Thiotrichales bacterium
ACCTTATTTGCGATGCTGCTCATTCCTCCCGTGATGCACGCCTACATGAAGAACCAACTGGCGAAGTGGGATGAGGAGATGGCGTCTGAAGGCGAACTCAAGATCGCAGCACAGATGAATAAACAAGCTGGGTACGTTTAATAATAACGTACAGTTAGTTTACTAATCTCGTAAAGTAAAGAAATGCCCCGGCTCTGTGTCTACAGGGTCGGGGTTTTTTTATGGTGCATGAAGCTCAGGTTTATCCTAATACTTCGTTAAAAAATGATCTCAAATGCTCATGTATAATTTATACACTGCGCGTTTTCGACATTATTTGCCTCGTCTTAAAATAAACCTGAGCTTCTTAAAAATAAAAGATAAATTATGATAGAAAAGTTCGATCCTAAAAAAAATGAATCTGGAAAAGACTCGTTGCCTGATGCAATAGGTTCATTGCAATCAGCAGACGAGCGCGCTTGGCTTGAAAATGAATTAATCAAGTTCCAACAACAATTAAGAAACTTACCTAAAGAAGCTGGAAACATTGACCGTGCAAAGTTAGAACTTGAAATTGCGGAAGTATTGGTTGGTTTAGACCAACTAGAAGATGCTTGGGAAAGTGCACGTCCGTTACTTGAATTATTTATAGATGAATCTGAGTTTGAGTTAGCGGTAAGGACTTGTCGTGTGTTGTATCAAGCGGATCATGAATTATCGATTGTGGCGCTGGGGCAAGGTTGTTGGTTAGCAGTAACCTATCCAATCAAGCCAACTTTATCGGTCGAGATGTTACACAACATCGTAGATGAAACGCCTGACAATTCTGATGGTGCTGCAGTAGCCGCAATGGCCGCACAATATATTGCAGATATGCGCGGTGATGAACATCGCGAAAACTTAATGTTTCTTACCACACAGATTATTGCCAAGGTCGCAAAACGTCATCGTAATATTGAAGGTGAAGAGATGATCAAAACCTGGATCGAGATTCTAGAATTGAACGATACCGATCAATTATTTGAACGACTCGCTAAAATAATCGATGTCATGACTGCCGATCAATGGTGGTTTGATCGAGACGAGCTTCGCGCGCAATTACCTGTAAATTAAGGGGAAATTGCGTACTTGAGACCTCTATCACATTATTTCCTTCCACTAATCACGTAACCCCCCCCATTAACATAAATTAAACGGATTTTACTTCGATTTTGTAGCTATACCTCATTATTGAGCGTGCGTTTTATATACAGTAATCGCACTAGAGTTGGAAACTTTTATGGAGAGCGTGGTGAGCCTATCAGCACAAAATGCTGGCTTCACCCTAATTGAGTTAATGATTGTCATGGTTATTGTGGCAATTTTTGTAACCGTGGGTGTGCCTAATTTTCAAAATCTGATTCGTGAGAATCGATTAGCAACACATGCTAATGAGCTTGTGTCTTCGCTGCATTTTGCCCGCTCCGAAGCAATTAAACGTCGCCAACAAGTTACAGTATGTAGAAGCGCTAATGGAACAGCATGTGTTGCTGGTGGTACTTCAAGTTGGGAGACAGGTTGGTTGGTGTTCGTTGATGATGTTACTAGCAATGGAATTATCGATGCTGGTGAGCAGGTTTTACGTAGTGTAAGTGCAAAGCCAACAAGTACTTTGCGTTCAACAATTGTAAACAGCAATGACACGGTTCGTTTTAGAAATAATGGTTTGTTACTGAATGCGTCTGGCAACTTTAATCTTTGTGATTTAAGTACTGCTGATACTGCTTCAGGAAGAAATATTAACATTAATGTCACGGGACAAGTTACAACTCAACAACCAGCATTAGCTTGTCCATAATCACAGCCGTAATTTATGAAATCAACTACTCATATATTAGGTTTTTCAAGCACACGAAGAAAATTATTGCAGCAAGGACTAAGCTTGATAGAAATTCTTGTAACTGTGGTTATTTTATCGATTGGATTATTGGGTATAGCTGCTACTCAAACTCTTGGTATGGGTTATAACCATGATTCCTACCTGCGCAGTCAAGCGACCATGTTAATAAATGAATTAACCGAGCGTATGAGTATTAATCTTACTGCAGTAAATAATAACGATTTTGATATTGGTGCATTTACCATGGGTAATTGTGGTACAGCACCTGCACCCCTGTGTGAAGCGGGTGTTAATTGCTCGCCTCAACAATTAGCAACATACGATATGTATCGAGTTGCTTGTGGGTACGATGCTAATGGTAGTGATGGCATTGTTAATATATTTCCAAACGGTGTGCTAAATGTTGCTTGCGTTGATTCAGATGCCGGAGCCGATGCTGACCCTTGTACGAATGGATCAAACCATCGGCTCACAATTTCGTGGCAAAGATCTAACTTAGCTGCAAAACAAGTTCAATTGGTGGTGCGACCATGAGCCAACGTCTTCAAATGTCACATATCAAAACACAGTTAGGTTTAAGTATCGTCGAACTCATGGTGACCTTAGTGTTATCCCTTTTTATCATGCTAGTTACTACTGGGTTTTATATTAATAATAAATCTACCTATAGATTTATCGATAGCAGTAATAATGTGCAAGAAAATGGGCGTTACGCGATCCATTTTTTGCGTGAAACTATAGCCAATGCAGGTTTCCCAAAAATTGATTCTACAATCAAATCTTTTCCTACTGCATTACCACCCGCTGATGGAGTTGGTACTAATCCGGATAGCATTTCGGTGAGTTATCAAGCTACAGAAGATTGTTTGGGTAACGCTGTCGTAGGAACTGTGACAAGCACATTTACAGTGGTTGGTAATAATTTATTGTGTAACAACGTCCCACTAATTGTAGGAGTTGAAAATTTACAAATGGAATACGGTATTGATACTGATAATCCCGCAGATAACATACCCAATACTTATCGAAGAGCAGGCACTGTAGCTAATTGGGATAATGTTGTCGTTGTGCGATTAGCTATATTACTCAGCAGTCAAAGTCTAGTGAGGGATCAAGCCTCAGCAGAGACTTATCAGCTTTTAGGTGTAACGCACACTGCTCCTAATGACAGGCAACATCGTCGAGTATTTACCACAACGATCGCTTTGCGTAACGCAGACCCGGATGCATAAACAATGAATACACAACGTAAACAACAAGGTGTAGTACTGGTAATTGGTTTATTAATGTTGCTGCTGATTACGATATTAGGTGTATCTGCTATGAGTACTACCAGTAGTAATGAACGCACAACAGGTAACAATCAATTTGCAACAGTTAGCTTTCAAGCTGCTGAATCGGCGATAAAAAGTATGTTTTCAAGACCTGATGTAGAACCAACGATTACAGATACGGCTGACTTAGTAAACGACAAAATTATTACACAAACAAATACATTTGACGTTGAATTAGATTCTAGTTCTACAGCCACTGTAAATGTACAGACAACTACATTAGTTGAATTTTGTGGTGCAGATCCAATGCAAAGGTTAACAAGTTTAACGTCTGGAACAATGGATACAGGTGGATTTGAAACACTAGCTTTTGATGTGACTGGCGATAGTCAAGTGGGCGGAACCGGTGCGCAAGAAAATCATTTGCGTAGTGGTAGTTTAACAAGCAAAGCATTAGGGGTTGCTTTCAATGGCTCAGGGTCTTCGGGCGCATGTGCAAACCTTTAATGATTTTTTAATTTTTTGTTTTTTACATGGATAGGTATTAATTATGAATATGGTAGTACGAAAATGTTTAACAATCTTTAGCATTAGTGTGCTTATATTTGCAGTTGGTGCAACATCCGTATTTGCAGAAGATATTGAAATTTATACAGGCAATTCGACTAATGCGAATGTGTTATTTATTCTCGATCAATCTGAAAGTATGTTGCAACTTGTTGGCTCTACAGGAAAGACGCGAGATCAAGTAGCAAAAGAAGCATTTCAAGCGGTAATGAGCCAAAGCTACCAAAATCTAAATGTAGGATTTATGGATTATGGAAGAGACAATGGTGCCGGAGTAGATTTACCAGTCGTAGATATCAATCAGCCAGCAAAAAATGTTGAGCCAGGCGTGGTTAGTACCACTGAAACTTATGCCTCTATGATCTCACGTTTCGCAAATAATCTAGAAGGCCCACAACCAAATGCAAAAACTGCATTAGTTGAAGCTTTATTAGAAGCTGCAAAATACTATCGCGGCGATGTCATTGATAATTTAAGCCAAGGTATTGGTACTCAAGGTACGTGGGATGATGGGCAATCGAGATATACCGGTGGCAGCTGGCGGGCTGCTGGTCCGCGTACTCTCACTACGGGTGGATCATCACCTGTAGCTGGTAGTTATTGTCATACAGCGAGTTCACCAGCGGGTGCTCCATATAGTCAATGTAATAATATCTTTCCAGGAAGTTGTCAAAACAAATCGGCTACGTCAACAGTAACCCATCAACACGGGACTTATTGCCCGGTGTCACAAGTCTGTACTCAATATGACGTTACTGGTACAGAATGCATCGCTTATGGCTGCCCAGTAGCACAACTGCCGAATCCACCTCATACGCATAATGGTTATCCTGCTTACACAAGATGTAAAGAAACCAGCAGCACAACGGCTAAGACTTATATTTCTCCTATTCAGTCTTCTTGTGACAGAAACTTCATTGTTTTGTTATCCGATGGAGGTCCAACTATATTGGGATCACACGAGCAAACATCGATTCAGGGCTTTGCCAACAATGCAGGTTTAACCCCACCTCGTCCTCCTTGTGAAGATTTAGCAGCTGCTGGATTTACTGATCCTTCAATATTGTCGAAAGGTCTTTGTGGTCCTGATCTTGTTAAGGCGATTAATACCTCTGATGTGATTACATCAATACCGGGGTCCATCGTAACTACACATACCATTGGCTTTCAGTTAGGCGGTGCGCCACAAGCGCAATCGTATTTACAGAAACTTGCTGTTGATGGCGGTGGTCAATTCTTTGATGCGGACTCTGGTGATCCAACACAGCTGGTTACGATTATACAAACCTTGCTTGCAGGCTTGTCCACAAAAGCGCGCACTATTTCAACACCAATTACAACTATTGATTTAGGTAATCCTCTAACTACGCGTAAAGAAATCTATTACTCACAATTTGCAGGGCGTAACTCTCCACGCTGGAATGGTAATGTTAAAGGTTATTACCTTGGCCCGAAAACCACTACACCAGTGGACCCAACCATTGCGATACGCGACTTAAATGAAGATATTGCAACGGATGCGAATGGTGATTTTGTTACTAGTGCACGTAGTTTTTGGACTAGTGGTAATGATGGTAATGATGTAACCCTGGGTGGTTTTGCCGCAAAGCTTAACCCAAGTTCACGAACACTTTATACAGATGATGGAGCTTCGTCTTCCCCAGCGTTTATTAACTTAGTAGCAAGTACATTTGATGAAACAGATTTAGCTTTGTTTAATCTTGCTTCAACTGGTAATGCAACTAATGATCACACTATGGTCGATCAACTAGTTGAGTGGGCACGTGGTGTGGATGTGGATGACGAAAACGGTAATGGCAATTTTGCCGACGCACGTGCAGCAGCTGGTGACTCGTTACATCCAGTGCCAATAGTCGCACAATATGCGAGTGGCCCAGCAAGAGTTCTCTACACCATGACGAATGAAGGCTATATTCATGCCATTGATGTAAGTACTAATGGTACTTCAGGAACTGGAGGCGACGAAATATTTGCTTATATGCCAAGTGATTTATTGAGTAATTTAGATCCGTTACGCCGAAACACTTTTAATAATCCAAAGATTTACGGATTAGATGGACCGCTAACATTTTTCCAGCCTAATGGTATTCTTGATACCGCGGGCAGTAAGTACCTGTATTTTGGTATGCGTCGTGGGGGTAAAAACTATTACAGTTTAGATGTCAGCGATACATCAAGTCCTAGTTTGCGTTGGGTGATTGAAGGTGGCTCGGGTAGTTTTGCAGAATTAGCCCAGACATGGTCAAAATCTACGCCTGCTAAAATACACACAACTTCTACTACTGTGAAAGATGTTCTTGTCTTCGGCGGTGGGTATGATGTAGATCAAGATGCTAATACGCTGCGGACCGCTGATGATGAAGGTCGCGCGGTATTTATTGTTGATGCCAGTGATGGTTCATTACTTTGGTCTGCTGGTCCTGACAATAGCCACGATTTAAATCTTGGGTTATCTAATAGTATTCCAGGTGGAATTGCAGCAATTGATTTAAATGCCGATGGTATACAAGATCGACTTTATTTTGGTGACACGGGTGGTCGTATATGGCGTGTAGATTTAGATACTACTCTAGCTAACAGTACTGGCTACATGCTTGCTGATCTAGCATCTGACGGCGTAACAAATCCTGTGCACAATCGACGATTTTACACAGAGCCAAGTGTTACACGTTTAGCAAATGGAAAACTGGGTATCACTATTGGATCAGGTTACCGTGCACATCCATTAAGCAGTGTTGTTGCAGAACGCACCTATATGATTTACGACCCGAATGCGGCAATAGGCGATATACCGTCTTCACCTGTAGCAAAAATTGATGGAACAGGAGCTAATGCGGTAGAAGATATAACATCTAATTTTACCTTTAATCCAAATGCAACAAGTGCAAATGTAAATGGCTGGAAAATTGAATGGCCAGTAGGTACTAAGGTTATGGCTGATATAGATGTCATTGAAGGCAAATTGCATTTTAGTTTGTATGAACCGCCAACAACAACTAGTTCATGCCTTGGAGCTATTGGAAGAAGTGCTCAGTTCGTGCTCGATATAAATGGCCGACCAATTGACCAACAATCTTCTTTTTATACAACGTCTGGTAATACGGTATTTGACTCTGCAAGCTATGTAGATAACATTCTTTGGGGTGGCGTCAGTCTATATTCTCCTGGGAGTGGTTTAGGCGGTATTGGATTTCTGGATGGTACTATGCCAACTCAACCTAATACTTTGGATCCTTTGAAAACAAGGTTCTGGTTAAACCTAGATACTTTAACGCCATAGGTGATGTAATTTTGTAAAAAAACGCTGCAAATGCGGCGTTTTTTTGATTAACGATTTATATATCTTTAATTATATTTTTTTGCGTACTCTTCATAAGAACCATGAAAACCCATATGCTCATTATCATTAAATGGGTCTGAGCTTTGCTTCTTCATGGGTGTTTGTGTACCGCTTCCATATTTAGCTAAATATCCATCAATATCGCCATGATAGGCGCCACCGTTGTTACTTTGTTCATGTGATTGTTGACTCGTTTTTGCATGATACTCATCCATACTCATTGAGGTTGCGCCAGAGTCTTGGTTGTTGTTAGTAGAACCGTTATCTGTCTTTGCTTGCATATTGTTTTTAGATTTAGGTTTGCTACCACTTAGGTATTCGTCGATGCTGCCAGAAAAACCTTGGTGATGGGTAACGTTGGCTTCAAGTTCAGCACTGCGTTCACTACTTGATTGTGCAAGATATTCGTTTATATCCATGGAAGTTGCGCCAGTACTGTTTGATGATGCAGTTTGTTTTGTAGTCGCGCTAGAAGGCGTTTTTTCTGCAGCTTTACCAGCATGTTCATTGCTTGCTTGTTTGTGATCAGCAGCTTTGCCGCCATGCTCATTTGAGCTTGCTTGTTGTTTGTTGGGGTTGGCGCCTTCTTCCACTAACCTTCTGCGATCATCAATATAAAATCCGGCGAGTACGCCAAAGATAAATATGCCAACGATGGGCCAAAGAATTTTTTCAGATATAGCAGCCATGGTGTTAACCTCGTTATGGTGTTGACTAGATTTACGATGAATCTAGTGCATTTATATAGAGTAATTTCTTACTAAATTCTAAATCATATTCATGGCTATTTGGTAGCCATTTGATAATACGAATCGATAGATTTTATTGATAAAATTCATGTAAGAAACTTCATATGAGAATTTATTATTAAAAGCTAAACATGCAAGACATCATACATATCGATATGGATGCCTTTTATGCGTCGGTTGAGCAAAGAGACTTCCCGCAATACCGTAATAAACCTGTGGTTGTTGGTGGGGATCCTGAAAAGCGTGGTGTGGTCGCAACGTGTAGTTATGAAGCACGTAAATATGGCATCCACTCGGCTATGCCTTGTGCGCATGCATTACGCTTGTGTCCTAATGCGATTTTTGTTCAACCGCGTTTTGAATTGTATCGACAAATTTCACAGCAAATTCGTGACATCATGTTTAGCTATACAGATTTAGTAGAACCACTCTCTCTAGATGAAGCCTATTTAGATGTCTCGCAATGCAAGCGTAGTTTTGGTTCTCCGACGCTTGTAGCCAAAGCGATTAGAAATGAAATTCAACAAGTGACTGGGCTTACTGCATCTGCGGGTATTTCGTATAACAAATTTTTAGCAAAAATAGCCTCAGATTTAGAAAAGCCTGATGGCTTAACGTTAATTACTGAAAAACAAGGCCCAGATTTTGTGAAGAAATTGCCGATTGGGAAGTTCCACGGGATAGGGCCCGCAACTGAAAGCAAAATGCAGGATTTAGGGGTATATAGCGGCGAAGATCTACTTGCCTGGAGTCTTGAAGAACTTAAGCCGATGTTTGGTAAGGTGAGTGATTACTATTATCACGCTGCGCGTGGCATAGATCATCGTAAAGTGGTTAGTCATCGACAACGCAAGTCTATCGGTTCTGAGAAAACCTATAGTGAGGATGTAGGCGATACCGAAGAAATGCTGCACAGATTGGAAAAACTTGCAGAAGAAGTGTGGCAAGACCTATCTGGTAAACACATGACGGCACGTACCATAACGGTAAAAGTGAAATTCGAAAATTTTGTACAGATCACACGGTCCATAACCCTTGCTAATGATATTAGTAAACTTGCTGATATAATTATTCCTTTACGAGATTTACTTGATAAGGCAGAAGTTAATGGTAGGCGTGTACGATTATTAGGCGTCTCAGCGTCTAAACTGACTATGTTAGAGCAGGTGGATGAAGAGCAACTCTCTCTTTTGTAAAGACTTCTCCGAGAGCGGGTTTTAAATACAATTTGTGCATAATTTGTACGCCTTTGATGTCCAAAATAATTCCTTATAATTCCTTATAATTATTAATGTTATATAGTCGAAAATGAACTAGATAAAAGCAACAAATGGTTTGCCATATATATGTAGACCCATATTGTAGACATTGGGGCCTTGTAGTAGTGTTTAATAAATACGGAAGTGACACTTACTATATGTCACATCATCGACCTACTCATACGTGCTAGCGAAGGCCAATGAAAAAGAGTAGCGGACCAGAGTAGCGTTAGGAGATTCAAACAATGCAGACCGATAAAATTAAAGCGCCCGAAGGGCATTCAATTCACCACGTCACCTGTCCACATGATTGTCCAGACTCATGTTCAATGTTGGTGACCCGCGATGATTCAAGTGGCAAAGCGGTACGTGTGCAAGGCGACCCTACTCATCCGATTACTCGCGGATATCTGTGTAACAAGGTGAATCACTATCTTGATTTGGTCTACAACGAAAATCGTGTGCTTTATCCGCATAAGCGCGTCGGACCAAAAGGCCCAGGTGCAAAATTTGAACGTATCAGTTGGGATGAAGCGTTAGAAACCATTACTGGAAATTTCAAAAGCGTAATCAGTGAATACGGCAGTGCTGCTGTACAGCCTTATTCGTATTCAGGAACCATGGGCATGGTCGGTTACTGGACTATGGATTATCGTTTCTGGAACAAGATGCAAGCTGGTGGTTTAGTGCAGTCGATTTGTATATATGCAGCAATGTGGGCGGGCTTACACACTTACGGTTTGGCCCATCCAAATATGTCAGTACATGAAGCGGCGGAAGAAGCCGATTTAATGATCCTCTGGGGTGCAAATTTAGTAAGCACCGGTGTTCATGCAATTCCGTTTATTCGCGAAGCCAAAGAACGCGGCATGAAGTTGATCGTAATCGATCCGCGTGTAACGCGTACTACGATGATGGCAGACTGGCATATTCAACCTAAGCCAGGTACCGATGCTGCATTAGCGCTAGGTATGATGAAGGTCATAGTAGATGCCGGTAAGCATGATCTTGAATTCTTGAAAGAACAAACAAATGGCTGGGAAGCGTTATTAGAAACCAAACTTCCTGACTATCCTCTAGATAAAGTTGAAAAAATTACCGGTGTTCCTGCGGCGGATATTGAGAAACTTGCATTGGAATACGCTTCTTCAAAGAAAACCTTTATTCGTGCGAACTATGGTTTAAACCGTCATCAAAACGCAGGTCAAATGTGTCGTTCAATATTAGTCCTTCCATGCATCACA
>CAYXVH010000032.1:0-17343 GCA_964468615.1 uncultured Thiotrichales bacterium
AGCTAAAAATATTAGGATAAAAATATGAGTGAAGATCAGATAAACGAACAAACAACTACACCTCAAGCAGCTCAGAATCAATCTGCAGATGCTGCGGTAAATGCACTGCCAGGAATTAATAATTTAGATGTTGTGTTGAATATTCCTGTTGATGTTTCACTCGAGCTTGGACGCGCAACTGTAGATTTGCAGAGCTTAATTGAATTAAGTCAAGGTTCTGTTATCGAATTGAACCGATTGGTAGATGAACCAGTAGATGTCTTGGTGAATGGAAAACTCGTTGCTAAAGCAGAAGTGGTCGTTGTTGATAATAAGTTTGGTGCGCGTATTACGAATATAGTGAGTCCAGAGAAGCGTGTCGAAAAACTTAAAAATAAGCCTAATTAATGAAGAATTTTAAAAAATCAATAATTTTAACCATACAGTTACTTTTATTGTTTTTTGTAACAACTAGTGCTTATTGCCAAGAGGTAATTAAAGAATCATTTTCGGGTGAATTCGGAAAACCAATAATAAATTATGGGCAAATAATATATGCAACACTATTTGTAATAATAATAATTGTTTTAGCATTATTTTTATTAAAAAAGATACGTTTTAACAATGTAGCTAGTCAAGGTCTAATAAAGGTTATCTATAGTTATTCCATCACTTCTAAAGATAAGTTGCTAATAGTTAAAGCAGGGCCTGACTATCTATTATTAGGCGCTTCTAATTCAGGAGTTAGAAAACTTCATGTTTTAGATCAAGACTATATTCAGGATATTTCTTCTGAAGATAATATCAAAACAAATGAATTTTCAAATATTTTAGTCAATCTACTGGGCAAGAAACGTCATGCATAAGTTGATAATAATCTTTATTGCCTGGATAGTTGCGCCCGATGTGTTTGCACAATCAGGTTTTCCTGCCTTAACCGTTGAAACAACCGCAGATGGTGGCCAAGCATATTCACTGAGCTTGCAAGTGCTGGTTTTAATGACAGCAATAACGGTATTGCCAGGTTTACTGTTAACTATGACGTCTTTTACGCGCATCATTATAGTATTAGCGATTTTAAGACAAGCCTTGGGAACATCTCAGACGCCATCTAATCAAATTTTATTAGGGCTGGCTCTTTTCATCACGTTTTTTGTAATGACCCCGGTGCTAACAGAGGTCTATGACAATTCAGTACAGCCTTATATTGCTGAAGATATTGATGCACAAACAGCAGTTAATAACGCTGTTGGTCCAATTAAACAATTCATGATTGCACAAACACGTGAAGCTGATATTTCTTTATTTGTAGATTTATCTGGTACTACTGGAATAGAAAAGCCAGAGGATATTTCTATGTCGATTTTATTGCCGGCATTCGTGACTAGTGAGCTAAAGACAGCATTTCAAATAGGTTTTATTTTATTTATTCCGTTTTTAATAATCGATTTAGTGGTGGCTAGCGTTTTGATGTCTATGGGTATGATGATGTTATCTCCATTAATTATCTCCTTACCGTTTAAATTGATGTTGTTTGTTTTGGTAGATGGGTGGTCTTTAGTGTTGGGTATGTTGGCATCGAGCTTTTATATTAGTTAATAGGATACGAAATGACACCTGAAGCAACATTGACATTATTAAATAACGCGCTATGGATAACCGTTATCGTGGCAGCACCAATACTGATTTCGGTGTTAGTGATAGGTGTTTTTGTAGGAATGCTACAAGCCGCTACACAAATTAATGAGATGACTTTGAGTTTTATTCCTAAGTTAATCGTTTTATTTCTCACATTGTTATTTGCTGGGCCTTGGATGTTAAAAACTTTAACGAATTATGCTACGAACTTAATCACTAATATTCCGACCTTGCTTATCTAGCTAGTATTAATATGATATTTCAACTTAGCGAAATAATAACAAGCGTGCATGAGTTTATTTTGCCATTTACACGTGTAGCAGCATTGTTTTCTGTTGCGCCGATTTTAAGTAGTCCATTTTTACAACTAAGAATAAAAGTAGCAATTGCATCCATTATTACCCTATTTATGATTCCATTGCTTAAAGAAACACAAGCAGTTGAACTATTTTCTTCAAATGGCTTTATTCAAGTAGGCGTTCAAGTTCTAATTGGTTTGCTAATGGGGTTTATTCTGCGTCTAGTATTTTCTGCACTCACTATTGCTGGAGAAAATATTGCTGTCACTATGGGTTTGGGCTTTGCTCAAATTACAGATCCTGTTAACGGTGTAACTGTACCGATTGTTAGTCAATTTCTGTCCATTACTGCAACGCTATTATTTTTAGCATTTGATGGTCATTTAGCACTGTTTAAAATGCTATTTGATAGCTTTACCTATTTACCGATAGGGCATTCATTCGATTATCAAAGTTCACTATGGGGGGTGGTTGCATGGGCAACTAATATGTTCTCTGGTGCATTGATGGTTGCGATTCCTGCGATTACTGCTTTGTTAGTCGCTAATTCAGCTTTGGCATTAATGACTCGTGCAGCACCACAGTTGAATGTATTTTCAGTAGGATTTCCAATCACGATTATTCTAGGGCTTGTGGTTATAACATTAACTTTGCCAAGTGTAGCTATTGTATTTCAAAATTTATTAAATACTGCATTTGAACAAATGCCATTTTCTCAATAAAGGAAGATTAGATGGCAGAGCAAAGTTCACAACAGGATAAAACGCAGGAGCCTACGCAAAAAAAGCTTCAGGATGCGCGCAAAAAAGGTCAAATTCCTAGGTCACGCGAATTAAATACTATGCTGGTTACATTTGTAGGTGCGGGTGGCTTGATATTTACAACCGGTTCTATATCCGAAAGGTTGCATGAAATATTTTTGCTCAACTTCCAATTGCCAATTTCCCATATTATGGATAAGAATTATCTAATCCCACACTTTACTGAAAGTGCTTTAACCGCGTTAATTGCAGTCGCTCCATATTTGGCTTTAATGTTTGTTGTGGCTTTGTTTGGCCCTACGGCTATCGGTGGAATGTCGTTCTCTATGAAAGCTATGGCATTCAAAATAAGTCGCCTCAGCCCACTTTCCGGTTTTAAACGCATGTTTGGTGTAAAAGGTCTTGTAGAACTATTAAAAGCGTTATTGAAAGTAGGCTTAATAGCTTCGATCGTTTTTGCGCTATTAAAAATATTTACCTCTGAAATATTAAATTTAGGATTTGAGTCTACGCATGACAGCATTGCGCATTCGTATAGATTAATACTTTTGATATTTACAGTTTCATCTGCCGGACTAATAGTGGTAGCTCTTATTGATGTGCCTTTTCAAATTTGGCAACACAACAAGCAATTAAAAATGACTTTGCAAGAAGTTAAAGATGAATTTAAAGAGACTGAAGGTAACCCAGAAAATAAAGGACGTTTGCGTAATTTGCAGAGAGAATTAGCGCAAAAGCGGATGATGGAGGGCGTACCCGATGCAGACGTGATAATAACAAATCCAACACACTTTGCAGTAGCACTTAAATATGATGCAGATATGTCAAATGCACCTTTAGTGATAGCAAAAGGCGTTGATTTTGTTGCAGAAAAAATCAAAGAAATCGCGTTGAAACATGAGGTAAGTGTTTTTTGTGCACCTGCATTAGCTAGAGCAGTTTATTACAGTACAGATATAAATAAGGAAATTCCTTACGGTTTATATCTATCGGTGGCAAAAGTACTCGCATACGTATTTCAACTCAAGAATGCAAGGCCAGGTAAATATCCGGAGCCACCGGATGAATTTGAAATACCAAATGAATTTAGAATAGATTAATTAAGGAAAAAGTTACGTGGATAGCGCTTTAGGTACTTTTAAAGAATTTTCAAAAAATGGTTTAGGCACGCCATTACTTCTAGTCATGATGTTTTGCATGATGATAGTGCCGTTGCCGCCATTCGCATTAGACTTGGTATTTACGTTTAATATTGCATTTGCATTAATTATCATTTTGGTAAGTATTTATACTTTACGACCACTAGATTTTGCAGTATTTCCGACTGTTTTACTTGTAGCGACCATGATGCGATTAGCGCTTAACGTTGCATCTACTCGAGTGGTTCTACTTAATGGGCATACTGGTACAGGTGCTGCAGGTAATGTAATTGAATCATTCGGCAATTTTGTTGTAGGCGGTAACTATGCTGTAGGTTTTGTTATATTTGCAATTCTTGTGATCATTAATTTTGTGGTGGTTACCAAAGGTGCAGGACGAGTTTCAGAAGTAAGTGCACGATTTACATTAGATGCCATGCCAGGCAAACAAATGGCTATTGATGCTGACTTAAATTCAGGTTTAATTTCTCCAGAGGAAGCATTACAAAGAAGAGAAGATATCTCTAAAGAAGCAGATTTCTATGGTTCGATGGATGGTGCAAGTAAATTTGTACGCGGTGATGCCATTGCAGGTATCTTAATCATCTTCATTAATATAATTGGTGGCTTAGCAGTAGGCATGGGGCAACACAATTTAAGTTTTGGTGTAGCTACTCAAAACTATCTGCTGTTATCAATTGGTGATGGATTAGTAGCTCAGATTCCATCGCTACTATTATCCACTGCAACTGCAATCATTGTTACTCGTGTATCTGCTTCTCAAAACATGGGTGAAACCGTTGTAAAGCAAGTATTCAGCGATAAACGTGTCTGGATGATAACGGCAGCGATTATTGGTGGCATGGGACTTATTCCAGGTATGCCGAATGTTGTATTTTTAATTATAGCAGCGATGTGCATCGTATTTTCACGTATGACGTCAAGCAGCGTGAAGACTGAGGATGCGGATGAGGCTGTGCTTGATGAAGAAAATGAATCAGCACCTGAAGATGTCGAGCTAAGCTGGGGAGATATGCAGAGTGTTGACATTATTCGTTTAGAGGTTGGTTATCGGCTTATTTCTTTGGTAGATAAAGAACAACAAGGAGAACTTATAGGTCGCATTAAAGGAGTTCGTAAAAAGGTATCACAAGACCTTGGCTTCTTACTTCAATCGGTACATATACGAGACAATCTAGACTTGCCGGCAAATAATTACCGTATTGTTATTCAAGGTGTAATTGAAGGTGAGGGAGAGGTATACACAGAACGTGAGCTGGCAATTAATCCTGGAAATGTGAGTGGCAAGATTGATGGCATAGTCACTAAAGATCCAGCATTCGAAATGGAGGCTATCTGGATTGAACCCAGTCAGCGTGATCAAGCTCAGACCTTGGGTTATACCGTAGTTGACCCTAGCACTGTAGTAGCAACACATCTAAGCAAAATACTGCGTGAAAGTGCTCACTACTTCCTAGGCTATGAAGAAACCAAGCAACTGTTAGATAAATTAGCCGACCGATCACCTCAATTAGTTGAAGATTTAGTGCCTAAAACATTACCTATGAGTGCCGTGGTTAAGGTGATGCAAAATTTATTGCAAGAAGGCGTGCCGATTAGAGATATACGCACTATCGTTGAAACTTTGGCGGAAGCGGCAAACACCAGCCAAAATACTGACGCCTTGACCGCTATTGTTCGCGTTGCATTACGAAGAGCAATTGTCCAAGAAATCAATGGGATGCGTAAAGATTTGTCCGTATTTACACTTTCTCCAAAGTTGGAACAGTTATTGCAAAAGACTATACATGAAGGACCAGAAAGTTATTTTGCTTTAGAGCCAACGTTAGCTGAAAAGATGCAAGACTCCGTACGTGATTTAGCACAACAACAAGAAGCTGTAGGTTTGCCACCAGTGCTTCTGGTTACCAGTAGCTTGCGAATTATGTTGTCAAAATTATTTAAGACGAGTGTTAAAAATTTACATATTTTGTCTTTTGATGAAATACCAGAAAGCAAGAGAATTAATATTATGGCAAGTGTAGGCGATCAACATGATGGTGTGGCTCAACTTCCAGCAACAGCTGCGTAACTAATTAACGAGATATATTAATTAGTTTAAATAGATAGGTATAAAAAATATGGATATGAAAAGATTTAATGAGAAAAACATGCACACGGCTTTGCAAAAAATACGTGAAGAGCTCGGTGATAATGCAGTGATAATTTCCTCAAATCAAAATTCGACTGGAGTTGAAGTGGTAGCCGCAACGGATTATGAAGCTGTTGCAAATAGTGATGTTGTTTCGAGTACTGAAGTTTATGAAAGGTCTTCTATGGTAAGTGAGCAAGTTGCAACTAAAACACCTATAACTGTAGAGCCAATAGTGCATGAAATTAATACTTCTGCAATCCAAGAAGAAATTAGTCAGCTGCGTGCAATTATAGAATCACAAACAGAGATGATAAGTTGGAGAAAGCTTATTTCTCAAAATACGTCTACAAGAAAAATTTTACAAAAATTATCAATAAGTGGATTTGGTTTTAATTTAAGTAAAGAATTACTGGGTGGGGTTAGGAAAATTAATAATTTTGATGATGCATGGGGTCTAATAGAAAATAATTTAAAAGATAAAATATCAATTACACAGGAAAATGTAATTGAGGTAGGTGGAATAGTTGCACTTGTGGGCCCTACTGGAGCTGGAAAAACTACTACTATTGCAAAAATCGCTGCCCAGTATGCGATGAAGCATGGTAATAGTGACATAGCTATTATCAGCACTGACTACTTTCGAATAGGTGCACATGATCAAATTAGTATATATGGAAGCATACTTAATGTTCCAGTAGTTACGGCTAATAACGAATCAGAACTTCATAAAGCACTTAAGATTGTTAAAAATAAAAAACTTGTACTAATTGATACCGCAGGATTGAGTCAGCGTGATCCTCGTGTGCAAGAAGTTATGAAAACATTAAGTAAGTTATCAAAAGACTTGATCACCTATTTAGTAATTCCGGCCAATTCACAACTATGTGTGCAAAAAGAAATTATTAATAACTTCATGTCAGATAGTCTCAACGGTGTTGTAGTTAGTAAAACTGATGAGGCTTCACAAATCGGGGGAATTTTAACTGCGCTTATTGAAGAAGAGTTGCCTCTTGCATATGAAACTACTGGTCAAAAAGTTCCCGAGGATATTACTCGTCCGAATCAAGACGAAATATTAACTAAAGCTTTGGATTATGGGGGGAGGTATGGAAGTATGGAATCTCTTCACTCTACTGAACTATATTGTGAGCTAGTAAAAAATGTTTGAACAAAAAAATTGTAGTGTTACGTCTATTGACCAAGCTTCTTCATTGAGAAATTTGAATGCAATTGACGAAGTTAATGTTCTCGCAGTAACGGGAGGAAAAGGAGGAGTAGGTAAAACCAATATTGCTATTAATTTGGCCGTAGCGCTTGCTGATCTTCAAAGGAAGGTAATGTTGCTAGATGCAGATCTTGGTTTATCTAATGTTGATGTAATGTTAGGTTTACGAGCGAGAAAAAATTTATACCACGTGCTGCAAAATGAGTGTGGTATAGAAGATATTATTATTCCCGGGCCACACGGCATACAAATTATCCCAGCCGCATCAGGAGTGAGCGAAATGGCTAATCTTAGTGTGCAAGAGCATATGGGTATAATTGACTCAATTAGCGAATTTAATCCATCGCTTGATTATTTCATAATTGATACTGCGGCAGGTATTAGCAACAGCGTATCGTTATTAACACATTTGGCTAACACTATATTAATAGTAGTTTGTGATGAGCCAGCTTCTTTGGCTGATGCCTACGCACTAATAAAAGTTTTAAGTAAAAAAGGTGTAAAGCAAAAATTCCAAATTATTGCCAACATGGTCGAATCGAGTGCGCATGGTGAACGTTTATTCTCTCAACTTGAAAAAGTATCTAATCACTTTTTAGAAGCATCTTTAGAATACTGTGGATACATTCCTAATGATAAATATGTAAGGAAAGCCATTAAGAAACAACAATCAGTTATAGACGCTTATCCTGCTAGTCGATCTTCTTTAGGATTTGCACGTATTGCGAGAGAGATAAATAGTAAACCTAAAGGAATTAATGCAAGTGGTGCAGTCGAGTTATTTCTAGAACGACAATTATCAAACCAATAATAATACAAAATAAAATTATGAATGAAGCAGCAACAGCAAGTTATACAGCAGTTCAGAATTTAGATATTGAGGTAGTAGTAACTCAGCAAGCATCTCTAGTTAAAAGAATCGCTTATCATTTGAAAGGTCGATTGCCTGACACGGTGTTGGTGGATGATTTAATCCAATCTGGCATGGTTGGATTATTGGAAGCCGCCAAAAAATTTAATCCTACTCAGGGTGCTAGTTTTGAAACCTATGCAGGGATACGAATTCGTGGTGCGATGTTAGATGAAATTAGACGTGGAGATTGGACCCCTAGGTCTGTACATCGTAAATCTAGAGATATGATGGAAGCAATCAGGAAAGTTGAAAACAGAACATTATCAAGTGCTACCGATACAGAAATTGCTCAAGAAATGGGTGTTGAATTAAGTGAGTATAATCGAATCCTTCGTGATTCATCGGTAGCTCAAGTATTTAGTATTGATGAAAACGAGGAATCTACAGACTATAAAATTGAGATGAGCTCAGATTCTGATCCAGATAAAGAATACATTGACGAAAAATTTCATTCTGAGCTGACATCATCAATTAATCAATTGCCGGATCGTGAACGTTTAGTAATGTCACTTTACTATGAGGAAGAAATGAATTTACGCGAGATTGGTAGTCTGCTGGAAGTGAGTGAATCTCGTGTCTGTCAAATTCATGGTAAAGCTTTGGTTATGCTTCGAGCAAAATTGAGCGAATGGCTAGAAAATAAGAATTAGTAGTATAAAGGACTAATTTAATTCACATAAAGGACTATTAGGAAAATATAAATGATCTAAGAGTTTTGAAATGGTTGATAGTAATAAAATTGGTTCTTTAACCAGGACTTGGCCCACTCAGCCAATCAAAAAAGATCGTCCTGATCAAAATAGACAGCATAAAAATGTGAAAGATGAAAAGCCAAAATCAAATGATGATGAACACAAAGATCCAGGCGATACAATAATTGATGAATATGTATGATCGAATCAGAGGAAATTATGGAAAGATATAGTTTAAATTATGATTATATTAAAGATATAACAAATTATGCGGCATCGTATTTTGGTTCTAATTTTGAACAATATGCTTTGTCTTTTTCAATGTTTGTGGTGTTAGTTTCAATTCTAGTTTTAAGCAGAAAGATGCTTAAGCTAGAAAAAACGCAATTTAATGATCTCGATGATATTACAGGCTTTAATCGTTTAATTGATGAAGAGTTAGGCATGTTGAAAAAAGAACAAAATGAAATCAATCAAGTTATTAAAAATTCAGAACATAAAGTTTCATCTGATGGAGAATCTAGCAGTGAAGGCAAACTTTTTAATAATGCGCCATACACTCAGGCAGTGCAGTTAGCGCGTAGAGGCTATGCTAGAGACGATATAATTTCTTTATGTTCATTAACAGAATCTGAGGCAGAATTAATACTTGCTCTTCATTCAAATTCTAAAGCTGCATAAACTAAACTGTCACATATTTTCATTCAATATATTCAAATAGTTAGAGATAGCTAACTAAAGAATTCCAACTTTTAGTCGATATGTTTACCTGTATAGGGATGTATCGATATGTATCACAAATGTACATGGTGTAAGGCGAGAATTACTTTTCGACCCATTTATTACACACAAGGATTTATGCAGCTGCAGCCTGGATTTGGGGTGTACTGCAATGCTGTTTGTTCATTATCTGCATACGAGGCTAATTCTAAGCCCAATATATCCAATCAAAACTATCCTCAACAGCTCAAATGGTCTGAAATATATAAATAAATTGTATTTATATCAATAACTTATAGGACTTAAAGTTGTTATTGAAGAGGCCGATAAATTACTAGTAACTAGATTTTGGAGGAATCCGTATCTTCCATTGATATGTGACTAATTAAACATACTAAATTTACAAGCTGTTTGCATGGGTTAAGAAATAAAATCATGCGCAAATAACTATGCAATGGAGCATGCATTGGAAAAGCATTTATCACGACGACGGCGCGCCCATGAGCTATTAGAAATAGCTTCTGCTGGTGACAAAGTAAGCCGCTTAGTGGATGTAGTCTTAATCACACTTATATTGCTTAGTGTACTTGCCATTGTATTAGAGTCAGTAGAGGTAATTAATGATTCATATCATAAGTACTTTTTTTTGTTTGAGGTAATGTCCGTTTCTATTTTCACACTTGAGTATTTTTTAAGAGTTTGGTCATGTGTAGATAATCCAGATAATCCAGATAATAAAGCAAGTAATAACAGTAATATTAAATTAAGAATTAGTTATTGTTTTTCGTTTTCTGCAGTAATTGATTTGCTAGCTATATTGCCATTCTACTTCATGATGTTTGGTTTATTTGGCAATGCAGATATGAGGTTTTTGCGTTCATTTAGACTGTTAAGAATATTTAAACTAACAAGATATTCGGCTGCTTTTGATGTGTTAAATGTAGTTTTCAAAGAAAATATTCATGCATTCGGCGCAGCATTCTTTGTTTTACTAGTGGTAATGCTTTTAGCAGCGTCGGGTATGTATTACTTTGAACATGACGCACAGCCAAAAGATTTTTCCAGTATTTTGGCTTCTATGTGGTGGGCATTTGCCACCTTAACGACAGTAGGATACGGGGATGTAACGCCTATTACAGGTGGCGGTAAAGCATTTGGTGCTCTTATCACCGTTGTTGGAGTAGGAATGGTGGCGCTACCTACAGCTATTTTAGCTTCAGCATTTTCTGACCAACTTCGTGTTAGAGCTAGTAAATATGAAAACATGGCAGATAGAGCGTATGAAGATGGAGTGTTAACTCTTGATGAAAAAGATGAGTTAGAGTCATTGCGGGAAGAATTAGGTATAGCAAAAGGAGTTGCAGAGCAAATTATAGTTAATGAAGAAAAAAAGGTTGCGACAATAAAGGCCAAACAAGAAGGTCAGTGCCCTCATTGTGGTAATGATTTAATTAGGACTAATCAAACCAGTTCAATTGCACTAATTAAAACAAATTAAGTGCAATCATAAGTTATGCAATCAAACAATAAAAAAATAGTCTCTATAAATAAAGAGAATGTAGATGATGTCTCATCATATGAGATTCAAATAGATAGTCTTAAGAAACAAAAAAGTCTCCTGCAAGAAGTCATTGATAAAGTGCCAAATTTGATATCGGTACGAGATGCATCTGGGAAATATATTTTAGTTAACAAAGCTATAGCTAAGGTATATGGACAAGATGCTAAAGACTTGCTTGGGAAAGGTGATGAAGAATTAACACGTCAGCCATGGAAAATAGAGAGCTGTATTGAAATAGATACAATGATAATGCAGCAGAAACAAGAAAGGACAATTTTAGAAGAAACTATAATAGATAAAAATGGGAAAAAGATTTGGTTGCAAACTACGAAACAACCGTTTATTGATAAATCAAATAATGAATTATACGTGTTAGGTGTTAGTACAAATATCACCCAACATAGAATTGCAAAAGAAAAACTTATCCAAAGCGAGAGAAGATTCAAAGACTTTGCAGAGACAGCAGCCAATATATTTTGGGAATTAGATAAAGACCTTAACTATACATATATATCAGGAAGTATTAAAAATCTTATTGGCGATTCATCTATTTATCCACTAGGTAAATGCTTTGATACTCTTTTTTCAAATAGTTCAAAATGTGAATTCGATTTTGATGCTTATAAAGAGATGTTAAAAAGTCGAAAAGATATTTCAAACTTTACATTTAATGTAAAAAACGAGAATAAAGAAATAGATATATTCAGAATTAACGCAAAATCTATTTTTAATCAAAATAAGAAGTTCAAAGGATATCGTGGCGTAATCAGAAGTATTACAGAAGAAAAATCATTGCTTGAAAGGATAGCCTATGATGCTAAACATGATGCATTAACAGGTTTGGTAAATCGTAAAGAATTTGATAAGCAACTTAAAAGAGTACTTAATAAAGCTAAAGACTCAGAAGAGGATTCAATTTTATGTTATTTAGATTTAGATCATTTTAAAGTAGTCAATGATGCAGCAGGGCATAGTGCAGGTGATCAACTTCTAATTAGTTTATGTCATATCTTAGAAGATAAGGTTCGCGCATCAGATATTGTGGCACGCTTAGGGGGTGATGAATTTGGAATTATTCTAGAGTGTTGTCCGCTTAATAATGCAGTAACTGTGTGTGAAAATATTTTACGCAGTATCAATCAATTTGTCTTTGAATGGGATAAACAAGGTTTCAAGGTTGGCGCTAGTATAGGTATCGCTATGATTACAGATAAGTCTGCAAATGAAGCGTTGATAATGAGTCAAGCTGATATGGCATGTTATCGCGCTAAGGAACTAGGCCGTAATCAAATGCATATAGCACATACAGATGATACTGCAATTATTGAACGATCTTCAGAGTTTGCTTATGTAAGTGCAATAACGGATGCATTAAATAACGATCGTTTATTCTTAATGAAGCAACCTATAGTCTCTGTCTTAAATGCAGATAAAGAAATTCCACACTATGAAGTATTGTCTCGAATTCTAGATGTTAAAGATAATATCATCTCACCGAATGAATTTATAAGAGTGGCGGAACGGTATGGAATGATTTCGGAAGTAGATCACTTCGTTATTAAGAAAGCATTTCAATATCACAAGCAGACCTATGCAGGCAGTGATGTAGTGGTATCAATAAATCTGTCTGGCAATACAGTTTGTGATCCTTATATTTTAGACTTCATAAAACAAGAATTAGAAAAATCTAAACTAGATCCTAGAATGGTTTGTTTTGAAATTACTGAAACAGCAGTAATTTCTAGTATCACAAAAGCGATAAATGTCATTACTAAATTAAAAGATATTGGTGTGAAGTTTGCGCTAGACGATTTTGGTAGCGGTCTCTCTTCGTTTGGATACCTTAAAGAACTGCCTGTTGATTATCTTAAAATTGATGGGGCATTCGTAAAAAATATTGTGGATAACGAAAAAGATCGAGCGATTGTTCGATCTATTAATGAAGTTGCCAAAGTAATGGGCATGCAAACTATTGCAGAATTTGTAGAAAATGACCAAATATTGGGGATTCTTAAAGAGATAGGCGTCGATTATGCCCAGGGCTATGGGATAGGTAAGCCAGAAAGAGTGACATAAACGGCTGTGATTTGCTCAAGAAATTATGCAATTGACCGTTAACCTAATGAAGTGAATCAAAAAGTTATAACCATTATCAAGACATTACGTGAATATTTTAAATAACCCAGAGCTGATTACATTATTGGAGCGTTGCAGGGACCTGCCTACACCCCCGGGTGTTGCTGAACAAATTATTAGTTTAAGTTCAAATGTGAATAGTGATATTGCAGTGCTTACTGACATTGTTAGCCTAGACCCTGCTTTGACAGTAAAGATGCTGCGCATGGCAAACACTCCTATATATGCTCAACAAGGGAAAGTAGATTGTCTAAAGCAAGCAGTGATGTTGTTCGGATGGAACGGTACTTTAAATTTAGCTCTTAGTTTTTCTTTAGTTTCAAACATTACTCCATCTACGGGTGATGGTCTCGATTATGATTTTTTCTGGAAGCGATCTATAGCAGCAGCAGTTGCGTGTAGGCACTTAGGGAAAGTTATGGGAGTCAACAGTAGAAAGGAAGACTTGTTTTTACCAGGACTTTTGCAAGACATTGGTATGCTTGCCTTGGATAAAGCAATGCCAGAATTATATATCGGTATTGGAAATCAGCAACACCAGCATAAAAATATCCAAAAGCTCGAATTAGAAAAACTTGGAATTGATCATGCACATGTAGGTGCGTGGTTATTAGGGCGTTGGAATTTGCCAAAAAGAATTATTGATTTAGTAGCCATAAGCCATCAAGAAGAAAAGCATCTAGGTAATGAAAGTGAGAGCCTCTCTGAAAATTGTATTGAGGTATCAGATGTTATTGCAGACTGTATATGCAGTGACGAAGATCAGAGAGATTATCAATATGCAGCTAATATATGTAATGAAGTGCTTGGTTTAGATAAAGCATCTTTTTTGGAAAATTTAGAAGAAATTACTTCAGAAATGCAAGAAACTGCAGAAATTTTTGAAGTAAATGTGGGAGATCCAAAATTATTAAACTGTATTGCAGAACAAGCCAAAGAGCTATTGCTTTTGCGTAGTATGGAGACATTAAAGTCAGCAGAGGAATTGCACCAGGCTGCAGAAATTTTAGAGGTAAAAGCAAAAAAATTAGAATATTCTGCAAAAATGGATGCACTTACAGATATTTATAATCGTGGCCATCTCGAGGTGTCTTTGGGTACTGAATTTGAAATGTCAAAGAAATCAGGTTGGCCACTCACAGTTATCATGGTAGATCTAGATCATTTCAAAAAAGTAAATGATTCGTACGGTCATGATTGCGGAGATAAGGTCTTAAAATATGCAGTCGGGTTGTTGAAAGCATGTATACGTGATACGGATTTACTATTTCGCTATGGGGGCGAAGAATTTATGCTTATGCTGCCAAATACTGGTTTGGAAGGAGCGCGCAGTCTTTCGGAAAGAATTATTAAATCATTCAACGATAATAAGTTTGAATATAAACAAGATTTAACTATATCTATAACAGCCTCTGCTGGCATTGCTATTCAAGGTGAGGGTATGGATTTTAAAAATAGTAGCGATTTAATAAACACAGCTGACCAGTGTTTGTTTAAAGCTAAACAATGCGGTCGCAATCAATACAAGATTTATGAACATCAAAATCCTATTAGAGCGGCAGCAGGCTAACTAAATAATTATACGGAAGTAATAATAATATGGAACTATGTATACAAGACTTAATGGATAACGAGACGTTTGCTTTATTGGAAAAATGTAATGATTTGCCAAGCCCCCCTGGTGTAGCGGATCAAATCATTCATCTTAGCTCAGATGCAAATTCTGATATCGATACGCTTGCAGAAATAGTAAGTTTTGATCCTGCACTTACAGCAAAACTTTTACGTATTGCAAATTCATCTTTGTATGCGCGCCGTACTAAGACAGAAAATATCCAACAGGCTGTAGTAATGTTTGGTTGGGAAGGTACATTAAACCTTGCGCTTAGTTTTTCGCTTGTAGGCAATATGAAAGATAATGGCGATGGCTTGGATTATACATATTTTTGGAAACGTTCTCTTGCATCTGCCGTAGCGTGTCGTTGTTTAGCGGGTGCCACGGGTTATGCGAAGAAAGAGGAATTATTTTTGCCTGGCTTACTCCAAGATATAGGAATGCTAGCTATTGATAAAGTGCATCCAGAGCTATATTCAGGGATACGCGAAAAACAACAAGACCATCAAAGTTTAATTAAATTTGAAAAAAGTAAATTAGGTTTTGATCATGCTGTAGTTGGGGCTTGGTTATTAAACAAATGGGATATACCTGAAAAAATTACTGAGCTTGTATCCGCAAGTCATGGCGATAATTTAGAATTTGTAAATGAAAATAACTCAGCAGCAGCTAAGTGTGTAGCCTTTGCAGGTGTATTAGCAGATTGTATATGTTTTGATCATGCTGATGAAGGTTATCTAAAAGAAGCAGACAGAGCTGAAAAAGAGTTTGGTATTGATATTATAGAATTTATGAATTTAATCGGTGCCATAACAAAAGAATTTTTAGAAACTGCAAACATGTTTGATGTCGAGATTGATGATCCTGATATATTAGAGACGGTTGCAGAAATGGCTAAAATGACATTAGAGCTGAGCGGAGCAAACGCAAACGCAAATACAAATCAAGCAGCTTAATCTCTCAAATTATTCTTGCCTTCCATAATGTATTAGAGTAAATATATATTAAATATATTTGACTAACTTAAACTATTAACAATAGTATGAATAATTAATGTTATAGATTTTCATTAAATTATTTATGGGAACGGATGATAGCGAAATAGTAAATATAGGGATTGTGGGTCAGGGCAATCTTGCAAATCTATTTATTATGAAATTATTGGAAGCAGAATATTCTATAAATCTATTAGATTCTAACGATAATAAAAATTATGAAAAATCTACTATCCATTACCACCATTCTCTAGCAAAGCTGGTTAGATGTAGCTCAATAATTATTACTATTACTTCCGATGGTCCTGCATTAGAACATGCATTATTTAGTGAACAAGGAATAGTAAATTTCATTGCTGCAGGGACCGTTATAGTAGATATGAGCTCAGTTTCGCCTGAGTTAATTCAAGAAATATCAGAACAACTGGTCGAAAAAGAAATACTATTTCTTGATGCTGCCTTGATAAATGAAGAACAAAACCAATCAGGTCTTATGCAGATGATGCTTATAGGCGGTGAAAGTCATGCGTATGAAATGGTATTGCCCATTTTTCAGCGAATAGTAAAAAACGTAAAGCATCTAGGGGCAAATGGTGCAAGTCAATTTTATCGACAGGCATTTGCAGTAAGAGCTAAAAAGGCATAGTTTTACTTTGCTTTATTACGTAGTTATTTTCTACGCATCAAATATTGAATTCCTGGTAAAACGAATCACTACAAGATTGTAACCGGTTGATTGTACTATCAATACCGTCTACTTCCTATTTTGTTACATTATAAAATTCTCCTATATTATAATGTATTGCAATCAAACTAATTACTTCTACAGAGCAAATCTATATGTCAGTTGTGCAGTATTTAGATTTACCTAGCGCCGCAAGATTAACGGGAGTTTCTGTTACCAAGCTATACAGGTTTATTCATAATGGTGAATTAGCCATTTACAAGATAAACGGGAAACTGATGGTGAAGGTTGAAGATCTTTTGAAGCAGAAGACAGATATCAAAGACTGTGAATTGTTAGAGCCAACGTTTATGAATCTAATTACAGAAGTTAAGACTGAAAATATAAGTTAATTAATTTAGTCTTATTCAAAAATTTAATAATAAATATTTATCATCTAATCGTTAGCTAAGCAGTAAATTAATTATTTCTGTAAAAAGCGTATTTTACATATTTAGTTGATGGAATTTACCTCCGTGCCAAACTGAAGGGGTGCCACCATTAACGCTTAAATGTTTTACCTGACCTACTAAGATGACATGGTCTCCACCAGAATAAATGTTTTCTGTATTGCATTCGAGTGATACAGGACTGCCCGAGAGAATAGGCAGTCCATAAGATCCTTGTTCGAATTCATCTCCCTCAAATTTATCACAACCTTTTGTAGCAAATTTAAAGGCAAGAGCTTCATGTTCAGATCCAATGATGTTGACTGCAAATTGTTTCTGATTATTAAAGACTTCAAAGCAATCAGCACTATTAGCTAAGCACACTAGAATTAGTGGAGGTGT
>CAYXVH010000033.1:0-2830 GCA_964468615.1 uncultured Thiotrichales bacterium
ACAATAATGTTTCTACCAAGTCAACTGCTTCTTTTAAATCATTAACAGGTAACTCGTAAGCAGGTATTTCTTTCATCCAACCAACTAAATTAGCAACGGACTCATGATTTAACGATTGATTTACGTGGTAACCTGCATCCGTAATCTTTACTAATGCATCTGCAGTAGATAATGGGATAAGCTCAGAGTCATGCTCGGGCGAATAGCTTGGAAATACAATCGCTTTAACGGGTTCTCCATTCTCTAATTGGCTACTAGTAGGCAAAGAGGATGGCGGCAAGTATTTAACTATTTTTTCATCCTGACGATAATGAGTAGCAAGCTCAAATATGGCTGGGTAATATTGCTCAATTACATCCCATGATCCTTTTTTTAACCCAATACAACCTGGTGTGGGTCGAATTTTTTGATCATGAGTTAATACCCCTAAATCATCCGAAAACAGTTGTTTGCCAGAACACATCAAAGCTGCTGTTAAAGTCGATTTTCCACTCCCACTCCCTGCACTTAATAGAACTACTCCATCATTATTATAAATAGCAGCTGCATGAAATACTGAAAGACTGTTCACATCTAAGAAACTGGTTACTAGAATATGTCCATTTACTACTGGAGCAACTTCTTCAATGGTATCGCAGCTACAAACAAGCTTGCTTCCATCTATAATTAAAAAGCAATCATCTTTCTCAATTACTTTAATAGCATTCGTGAAATTATCCGTCTCTGGGTAATGAGAAATTACCGGTAATAAGATATTGGTGATTTCAGCACTTGACGCAAATACATCGAAACCAGAATCTAACAGCTTTATTGACTTCACATGTTGAAATACTACTTTATCCTCTAAACCTAAATCTATTTCCTCCATATAGTCGAGCACACCCTCTACTTCTGGAGCTACGGGAATATTATCTTCACCTATAAACCCCATTGCCTGCCATTCGTTTAGCGCATTTATTACATCCGAAATTATGACTTCTTTTTCAACGCTGTAAAATTCAGATAGATGCTGAGCAATCTCATCTACAGATAAGTTCTCTTCATGTAATTGCCATATTTTCGAGGCTGTCTGGTTCATTCTCGCCAATTGTTTAGAGCGATCATCAAAAATAATTAGTTCGTCTTCAACATGATGAACACTAACAGCACTATTAGGAGGGGGGTATATTTGTTCGTCATGATTTAACACGAATGAATGTCTCTTAGCGATAGATGATTCGAATTACAATACAAGAACTATGGTATCAAGAATTTGACTGCCAAGAAGAGAAAAGGCGCACATCGTATAGACATGCGCCTTAAAAATAATAGCGGCTGCATTATTTGAGTCAAGTTTCAAAGACTAAACTAAATCACTTTAGTTTTTTTATACTTTAATCTAGGTTAACAAAACACAAAATATTAAATATTAAATATATAGCTTTATTTAACTACTCCTCAAACTATGACCTTAAGGAAATAAAAGCCACTTAAGCATGAATTGTTATTTTTTCAAATTCGAAATATTATATCAGCTTAATATTACGAGAAGAAACGCCTTAATATTTGTCTAATAGTTGTACGTTTTCTACCATCACCAGATCGACCATACTTCTTAGATTGATCACCATACTTGCGGCCATACTTATGCTTATAATCATGCTTATAGTGTTTTTTAACTTGGCCAGTTGTGTCTTTCATGTACGTTGCACTTGCATTACTCATTAACATAAGTGCAGGTGGTGTATAGACCGCAAATATACCCGCAGTTTTTAGAAACTTACGTCTTGATTCAGTCGTAGCCTCTTGCTCCATTTTTGTTTCTTCTTCCATTATTAACCCTTTCCTTTCAATTTAAATTAGACATTTGTAGTTCATGTATATAGACATATATGCAAACTACCCTACTAACAAAATACACAATTAAAGATGCTTTCAATTAGCTTGGAACCATCCTTAACACATTGAAATATATATCGATATTTATTATTTTTCAAATGGAAATATTCTTACATACTGACAGCAAGTTTAAGCAGTAACGTACTAATTCATGGTAGTATTTAAATAATATTATAAGAACTAATGTATTTATTAATGTGATGTAATTAATATTTTTCAGCTAATTAAAATAGCAAATTTATATTTTTCCTCAATTCTTGTGAACTAATTAACATGTGAATTTACAATTCCAAGAATCTTGAATTGCTTGATTAATAGTGATGAGAAACTTCGCATAACCTCCTTTATGTTAAATTAGCATTAAAAGCACATAGAAATTCTTGGATTGACCCCCCCGGGACCCCTAATGGAGATTCGTACATGTTTATGTACTCTGTCTCCCACACCAAACAGGATTTAAATAAATACAATTAGTATTATTCAATGTCTGCTTTCAGCCGTATGCAGACATCAAACCCGATACTTTGAAGGAGCTTATATGCTGACAAGAATGAAGATTTTTTTCAAAACAACCGTTATAGGTGGCGTCATCGTCATTCTGCCGACCATCATTCTGATCTTCGCCTTTAGGTGGCTGTTCGGTGTTGTCGGAAGCGTAATTGAACCACTCACCAATCTAGTCAAAAAGAATCTCTCTCTGCCCGAGCATCTTGAACAAATGATCGCAACCGCTATGGTCATTTCCGTGATTGTTCTCGGCTGCTTCCTGGTTGGCCTTTTCGTGCGCACGCGCATGGGATTGATGATTTATAAGGGCCTGGAAGGCAGCTTACTGAGCAGAGCACCCGGTTACAAGATGGTTAAAGAGACGGTGAACCAATTGCTCGGCAAGAAAGAGTCGCCTTTTTCATCGGTAGCGCTCGCACAAGTGTTCGAAAACGACACGATGCTG
>CAYXVH010000034.1:0-4469 GCA_964468615.1 uncultured Thiotrichales bacterium
GAGAAATGTATAATTCTGGACGGTGGATTAATTTTTTTAAGTCATCTGCCAAGGCATTAGGATAATAATGCTTCGCATCACGACCGATATCTTTATCCTCGTTGGTGAAGCCGCACTCTACAATAACCATATCCATTTGCGGCTCTTCATTAAGCGCATCCCAGAAGGTGTCATTGGTAAATGAATCGCCACTGAATGCAATACTACCTGTTCCATTGTTGATGATGTAAGCCGCTGCTGGAACAGAATGATTCATTTCCACCATCTTTATGACCTTGTCACCAAACTCAATACAGTCACCTGGCTGCATCGACTCATAAATTATCACAGGAGTTTTAGGATTGGGTAGTTCAAAGAAGTTAGGCCACACATCCCAATTGAATATATTTTTTGCTAATACATCATAGGTCTCTTGTTTGCAGTGCAATGTCAAAGGACGATCAACAAGAGCGTCGTAGACCGTGTCCAACAACATCGGTAATAAGGCTATGTGATCGAGGTGACTATGGGTAATGAAAACATGTTCGAGTTTAGACAATTCATCGAGCGAAAGGTCGCCCAAACCCGTGCCACAATCGATTAGCACCGAGTCATCTAGTAATAGCGAGGTGGTTTTATTGCCTAAGCCAATTCCACCGCTGCAGCCGAGGATACGTATATTCATTGTTATTAATGATCAAGTTCTGAATAATGCTATCATTGATATCAGCACAGAAATGTCTAACCTATCTCAATTCACTTTAGATGTAATTGTCTGAGATAATGACTTAATAAACAAAGATATTTATTACATACAATTATAATTTCTTGTGACATCGTTCTTATTAATTTAACCGCTAAAGCAGAAATTTTGTTTGTATATGTCAAGCATACTGAAATACAGCACCATACTATTTTACGCAGTCACATTTATCATACTGATGTGGCGCTCGCACCTCCCAGCAAATAGTCAAATTACTGACAAACGCGGCCTAATGCTACTGATGTGGGCCATTGCTTGCGTATTGCATGCAGTACACCTTTACCCACAAACATTCACATCACAGGGATTGAATCTAACCTTTTACAACACCGTCTCTCTGATGCTGTTTATGATCTCTGCTCTGGTTTTAATTTTATCCATCTCCAAGAAAAGAGAATTTATCGGTCTGTTCTTATTACCCATTGTAGTTGCCGGCATTGCATTGACGATTCTTAAGCCTGAAATTCATGTCGCCACATCAAATGTTCGCGGTTTGCAATTACATATTGTGTTTTCACTTTTTGCTTTCAGTGTGCTCACTATTTCAGCTATACAATCGATTTTATTATTCAACCAAGAACGCCATCTTCATAAAGCAAAATTTGACAGCATGACGCGTGTCTTACCGCCGCTGCACGATACTGAAAAGTTTTTATTTCAAACCATCACCATCGGCTTTATTTTACTTTCCGTTGCATTGATAACCGGGTTTTTATTTTTAGAAAATATGTTTCAACAGCATATCGCCCACAAAACAATCTTATCTATTTTAGCTTGGGTGCTTTTTGCGGTACTGCTGTGGGGACGCTGGAAATTTGGCTGGCGTGGACAAATGGCGGTTCGCTGGACTCTAGGTGGCTTTGCTTTCCTCATCCTGGCCTACTTAGGTAGTAAGTTTGTCCAAGAAATAGTACTGCATAGGTTTGCAGGCCTCCCAGTCTCTTGACAAATAACCGCGTGCGGCGGTTAATGGTCCTATCTTTATTATCGGAGGGTCAACACGACCTTGGACGAATACTCGATTGGCGCACTACTAATAGTGTTGCTCATATTATTTTTACTCTCTGCATTTTTTTCTGGCTCAGAAACCGCGTTAATGGCCTTAAATCGTTATCGCTTACGTCATTTAGCGAACAACGGCCATCGTGGCGCCAAACAAGCACAAAAACTTTTAGAAAAACCTGATCGCCTCATTGGTTTAATCCTGCTTGGTAATAATGTTGTTAATCTTTTAATTGCTCAACTCGCGGCATACATTGGTTATCGCATGCACGGCAGTATTGGAATTTTAATTGCCAACTTGATTTTAATTTTCGCAATTCTAGTATTTGCAGAACTAACACCTAAAACGCTCGCAGCATTACATTCAGAAAAAATAGCCCTCCCTGCGGCTCGTATATACAAACCACTATTAACCGTGATGTATCCCTTTGTTTGGGTTGCAAACTTCTTTTCAAATTCACTGCTGCGGTTATTTGGAATTAATGTAGAAAAAAGCGTACTCACCACACTATCACACGACGAACTTCGCACTGCAGTGAATGACGAAGGCACCACCATTTCTAGCGAACATCAACAAATGCTTCTAGGCGTGCTAGATCTAGAAAAAATTACCGCCGAAGATATTATGATTCCCAAGAATGAAATCATAGGTATAGACCTTGAAGATGATTGGGAAGACATAGTTACGCAATTAAAAAATATATCCTATACACGCGTACCGGTATATCGAAACAGCATTGATAATGTTGTTGGCTTCCTGCATTTGCGGAAATTCATTTTAAAAATCTTAGATAAAGACTTGGAACGCGAGGATTTAGAAAAAGTTATTCGCGATCCTTACTTCATACCTGAAGGCACACACTTAAAAAAACTGTTATTTGAGTTTCAGGCAAGAAAACGTCGCTTAAGTTTGGTAGTCGATGAGTTTGGTGATATTCAAGGCATGGTTACACTAGAAGATTTACTAGAAGAGATTGTCGGCGAATTTACTAACGACCCCGCAAGCTATGATGTTGAAATTCATCCACAGAAAGATGGCACATTCCTAGTTGATGGAAGCTCACATGTCCGCGATATTAATAAAGCCTTGACTTGGAAGTTACACGCAGACGGGCCAAAAACAATCAATGGTTTAATTTTAGAACACATGCAATCCATCCCAGAACCGGGCACTAGTGTGTTAATTGATGGCTACCCCATAGAAGTTGTACAAATTCAGAACAATGCAGTTCGCACTGTGCGCATTAGTCCTCGTTTACCAAAACACGAGCAGGTTGCTTAATTTTTACTCTCCCATACGAGTGAAGCAAGAAGATCTGCTGATCTAGTACAATAGCCACATGGCAAAAGAACTCAGCTATGTGTGCACCGAATGTTCAGGACTGTTCTCCAAATGGATGGGGCAATGTTCTGATTGTGGTGCATGGAACTCGATTGAAAAACAAGCTGCGGTTTTTCAAAAACAAAAAGCGAGCTCGTTTTCACTCTCCGGCGCAGCCAACGAAATCCAAGCGATAAACGACGTGACCTGCGAGACTCATGCTCGCATCAAAACCCCTCTTGCTGAGTTAGACCGCGTACTGGGTGGGGGGATTGTTTCTGGTTCCGTTATTTTAGTCGGCGGAAATCCCGGCATAGGAAAATCCACTTTATTGTTACAAGTTCTTAGCTCATTGGATCGTGAGCGAGCCTTGTATGTAACCGGAGAAGAGTCTTTACAGCAAGTTGCTCTGCGTGCAGAGCGTCTAGGCTACAAAGATTCAACATTACGCGTACTGGCTTCAAACAATCTTGAAGAAATTTTGGCAAATGCCATGCGCGAACGCCCAAGCATTATGGTAATTGATTCGATACAAACGTTATCCTCAGAAAAAACGCCTTCTGCTGCCGGCTCCGTTTCTCAAGTGCGCGAATGCGCGAATCAAATCACTCAATTTGCGAAGCAAACCGACACCACCGTATTTGTAGTAGGTCACGTAACTAAAGATGGCTCAATCGCCGGCCCTCGCGTGCTCGAACATGTTGTTGATACCGTTTTGTATTTTGAAGGTGAAGAAGGTGGACGCTATCGCGTACTACGCGCAGTAAAAAATCGTTTTGGTGCAGTAAACGAGTTGGGTGTTTTCGCCATGCAAGAATCTGGGCTAAAAGGTGTTAAGAATCCTTCTGCTATTTTCTTATCACAACGCAGTGAACACACACCAGGCAGCGTCATCACTGTAACCTGTGAAGCTACACGCCCATTGTTACTAGAAGTTCAATCTCTAGTAGATGACAACCCAACTGGACATGCAAGACGCGTAACTGTTGGTATCGAGCAAAATAGACTCACCATGCTGTTAGCCATCTTGCACCGACACGGCGGCATCGCTATTTATGACAAAGATGTTTTTGTAAATATCGTGGGTGGTGTTTCTTTAAAGGAGACTGGTGCAGATTTAGCAGTGTTACTCGCTGCGTATTCCAGCTTCCGAGATCAAGCATTGGATCGAAATTTAGTTGTGTTTGGTGAAGTCGGCCTTACTGGGGAAATACGCCCAGTCTATAACGGCATATCACGCCTGAAAGAAGCTAAAGAACATGGATTTAAAAAAGCCATTATCCCTGGCGCCAACAAGCCAAAAGAAAAAATATCAGGACTGGAAATCATCGGCGTAGACAAACTTAGTGAAGCGATTGAAAAGTCTTTAGAGGATTAGACAAAGCAAGTATGGATAAAGTATAT
>CAYXVH010000035.1:0-2886 GCA_964468615.1 uncultured Thiotrichales bacterium
AGGCGCTTAACTCATCTAACTCATTGATTTATAGTGGCGTCAAATTTGGATCGAATTAAATTCCTATTTTGATTAATTGTTTATATTCAATAAAATAGAAACGCTTTTGTGCGATTATTGAAAGTTAACCGGACAGCAGTGCGTGGGTATAAAGATAGCAGTATAAACAAACCGAGGAAGATGCAAGAATGCCATAGAACTAGTATGGTTTCTCTTGCATTCTAATGTCGATTGTGATTGCTTCAATAAAAACGAACAACAACTATTTAGTAATGGCTCAGAATGATACGTAGAAACGCTATAGGACTCATATCGTTTGTAGTAGTTGTATTTTTGTCTTTGCCGACTTTAGGACTGGCTCTGACTTCGGGTATAAATTTCAGTGACAGCGAACGCGAGTGGCTAAAAAAGCACCCTACAATAACTTTTACGGGGGATCCAAATTGGCTGCCGTATGAGGCGTTTAATGACAAGGGAGAGTACATAGGTATTGTTTCAGAGTACCTAAAAATTATATCCGACCTAACGGGTATCAAGTTTATAATGAGTCCAAGCAGAACTTGGACTGAGTCCACTAATAAAGCAAAGCAGGGGCTAGTGGATATCCTTTCAGAGACTGATGACTCTGATTTGAAGTCCCATCTTATTTTTACGAAAAATTATCTATCTAATCCGATCGTTATAGCAATGCGTAACTCGGAAAACTATGTTGAAAGTATTTCAAAAATAGATGACCGCCAGATTGCGCTGATAAAGGATTATGGCTATGCATCAAAAATACGAAGAGAATACTCGAACATCGAGTTCATCACAGTGGATGATATTCAACATGGACTTATTGCGGTTTCTACTGGCGAGGTGGATGCGCTCTTATGCACGTTGGCTTTGTGCAGCTATACCATCGCAGAGCTTGGTCTGAATAACGTCAGGATAGTAGGCAAGACAGAGTTTGATACTAAGCTGGCTTTAGGAGTACAAAAACATCTACCAGAGCTAGTGTCAATTTTAAATAAGGCAATAGATGCGACTAGCGCTGGGCAGAAACAAAGTATTCTCGACTCCTGGATAAAGCAAAAGTTCGCGCCGAAAACGGACTATACACTCGTATACGGTGTAGTAATTGTGGCGGCTATTTTATTGGGAATATTCGCGTATTGGAATCGCCGTTTATCAAAGGAAGTATATCTAAGAATTGCAACGGAAAAAGATTTAAAAAAAGCAGAAGAAGTGCTGAAGCTTTCCCACCAACGTCTCGTATTACAACGCGAACAAACGCCGCTAGGCGTAATCGAGCTCAATACCAATTTTGAGTTTGTGTTTTGGAATAATTCTGCCCAACGAATTTTTGGGTACTCTGAAGAAGAGGTTATTGGAAAGCAGGTAAAAGACCGAATCTTACCCAAAAGTGCTTTGAAAGCAGTAGATACTGTATGGCAAAATCTGCTGGATAAAAAAGGTGGGGAGCGGAGCACTAATGAAAACATAACCAAAGATGGCCGAACCATATTATGTGAATGGTATAACACGCCTTTATTGGATCTGAATGGTGAAGTAATAGGCGTGACATCTCTTGTTGATGATGTTACGGAAAGAAAGTCATCCGAAGAAGTAATCTGGAGACAAGCAAACTTTGATAGGCTAACAGGTTTGCCCAATCGTAATATGTTTCATGATCGTTTGCACCAAGAAATAGATAAATCGGATCGCACAAAACTTCCGCTAGCATTACTACTAGTAGATCTTGACGAATTCAAGGAGGTGAATGATACGCTGGGCCATCACATTGGTGATCTCTTGCTAAAAGAGACGGCGCACCGAATCAGTAGCTGTGTTCGTGTGTCAGATACAGTAGCACGATTAGGTGGTGATGAGTTTACGATTATCCTTTCTGAACTCCATGACGTGAATAAGGTTGATGTGATTGCAGTAAAGATTATTGATAAGTTAACCCAAAAATACCACTTAGGTAATGAAATAGTTCATATCTCGGGCAGCGTAGGTATTACTTTCTACCCAACTGACACGCGCACCGTCGATTCCCTTATGAAGAATGCTGATCAGGCAATGTACGCGGCAAAAGAAAAAGGAAGAAATCGATTTAGCTATTTCACCCAGTCGTTACAGGATAATGCGCAAAACAGGCTGCGTCTGACCAAGGACATGCGTATAGCGATAAACACTGATCAGTTCGAACTCTATTTTCAACCCATTATTGAATTGCGCACTAACCGAATTATTAAAGCGGAAGCGCTTCTAAGATGGCATCATCCAGATCGCGGCATCGTAAACCCGCTTGAATTTATTTCAATCGCAGAAAACACGGGGCTGATCAATATAATCGGCGATTGGGTATTTAGAGAATCGACTCGATTTGCGAGCCATTGGAAAAAAAGCTACGGTGAAGATTTTCAGATAACGGTAAACATGTCTCCTGTTCAGTTCAGGTCAGAGAATAATAGACTGACAGATAAATGGCTTGATTATCTAGAGGAGTTCAAAATATCTGGCAGAAATATAGTTATTGAGATCACGGAAGGCTTGCTATTGAATGTCGAGTCGGAAGTAATAGAACTATTGATCTGGCTGCGTGATACAGGTATCCAAGTTGCGCTTGACGATTTTGGGACAGGTTATTCATCACTCTCATATCTAAAAATGTTCGATATTGATTATCTAAAAATAGACCAATCATTTGTACGAAATCTAAGAACAAACAAAAATGATTTGGCTTTAACAGAAGCTATCATCGTGATGGCACATAAACTAGGCTTAGAAGTAATCGCAGAGGGTGTGGAGACTGAGATGCAAAGGAAGATACTTACAGGCGCAGGATGTGACTATGCTCAGGGCTTTCTGTTCTCTAAACCAGTACCATCTGGAGAACTA
>CAYXVH010000036.1:0-5891 GCA_964468615.1 uncultured Thiotrichales bacterium
TACTACTATTCTGGAGACAGAGTAAAGTAAGGCAACAATTAGCATAAATACAAGCCGCATCCATATGCTTTTTGATTTCAGATTGCTGATAATTTCAACATTACTGTTATTCATTGTATTAATCTCAAAATTTAATTAAAAGTATTTTCGCGAATATATTTATGTGGAATATTGATATAGATCATATAAATATATCCAATAAACATTATTCTGTTTTTGCGTATTAATTGACTTGTAAAATTATCTTCTGGAGAAAAATATGTTTGAACCACTAACTATCCCTTTTGGTTGTGTAATGCTTTATAACGTTGTGAAACTTAAAGAGGGAGTTGTTGTTGAGGATGTGGAGTTGACACTTGGTGAGTTATGCAATGTTGTTAAAAACACATATGCTGATGATAAAGGTGGTTTTATCGGTGGTCAGGTGTATAAAATTTCTGGTTTTGTTTCTGATGAAGGCTCATTCGCATCAAAGAAGCAAACTGAAGATCATATTGCTATCGTCACATACTGGCAGTCATTTGATCAGCATGAGAGATCACATGCCGACATAACGTTCAAAGAAAAATTTGATGCACTTTCAGACTTCGCAAGTGAGACTTATGAAATAGGCTATGAAATGTTATGGCAGGGTACGCCTGAGGGAGAGCAAGAACTTTTAAATATAATATGAGTATGGTTTAAGTTGTTATCATTATTTGGTAAAGAATTAGTAACTTATAAAATTTACCTAAATAAATACTATTAACTTTATTCAGCCTTGATTTGATTTATAAATAATTCGTTAGAATTGCATGCCCGTTTTAAGGCATAACGTGTAACTATAGGACCTAGAATTTCAAAAAAGATAGTCGTACTAATTACGACGGATAATAAAAGCTGTTGATATTCAGGAAACTTGTTTGATGCAACTAGTGCCATTCCAACTGCTATACCCGCCTGTGGTAACAATGCAGGACCAATCCAGTTTTGAGTGAGTTTGTTTGTTTTGCTTATCTTGGCACCTGCAAAGCCACCAATTACTTTTCCTAATATACGACAAATTATATATGTGATACCTACGAGCCCAATTGTGGAGAGAGCATTTAACGAAAGAGAAGCACCGGCTAATGTAAAAAATATAATTAGAAATATCCATTCTATATCTTCAATTTCATGGAAAGGATAGTCATGATGTTTTGCGAGATTTGTAATTAAACTGCCCATAACGATTGATGCAATTAAAAAGGAAACATTTAACCAGATGGCTAATCCGCCACATAGAAAAACCAACGCAAGAGCTTCGACTAACATAGGCTGCCCCGGTTTCAATCGCCCAGTTAAATATGCGGCCGGTAACCCAATAGCTGCACCTAATATAATTGCACCACCGATATCTTTTGATGCATCTAAAATAGCGAATAGGGAATTCTCAGAGCCTGATAAAGCATTGACGAAAGCAATGCCTATACTAAACACAATCAGCCCAAGAACATCGTCAATTGCAACGATAGAGATAAGTAAATCTGCAAAAGGACCTTCGTAATTTAATTCAGTTATCACATCTAATGTAGCAGCAGGCGCAGTTGCCGTGGCTATACAGCCTAGTAGTATTGCAATTTGAAGCTCTATACCAATCAAATATAGTCCTATACTTACTATGCAAACAGTAGCAAGAACGGCAAAGCAAGATATCCATAAAGTTTTGCTAACAGTGCTTTTCATTGACTTTCGAGAGAGTTTTCCACCAATTAAAAAGCCAACCATTAATAATGCGATATTGGCGAGCAGTTCAAATTGATTGGTGACAACATCTGGAATTAGATCTAATACATCCTTACCAATAATGATTCCAAATAGAAGTAACAAAGTTACTCTTGGTAAAAATGTACGTTTACCTATTGCATCTGCAGCAATGGCTAATAACAATATACCGCCGATGGCGATGAGGAACTGAGTTGAAGACTGCATGAATGCGTTAATAGTTTGTATATTTAATACAAATTATAACCTATCTGACTCATTAGAGATGCTAGATGAAGAGTCTTTAGGAAAACTTTATTATCAATAAATTTCAAATATATAAACTATATATGACTTGCTTGGTATCATTTGGGTCGGTTTCTGCGTGCATTCTTAAATCTTTCGCTAGAGATTTCATTTTGTAATTATCAGCAAAATCGATTGAATATAAACGCGTAACACCTTGTTCACGAGCATAGTCAATTAAGTATTTCATAAGTAAAGTGCCTAATCCTTTATTTTGCCATGCATCAGCAACTGCAACAGAGAATTCATACGAATCTCCTTATTGATTGATGGCGTAACGACTCACACCAATTTGTTTTTCGTTCTCTTTATCCTGAACAACTGCAACAAATGCCATTTTATTTTCATAATCCGTGTCACATAAATCCACAAGCTCTTCGGGAGTGAGATGTGCAACCCCAACAAGGAATCGATAGTGCTTACTTAAGGTTGATAAATTCTCAATAAAGTCGCGTTCAATTTCTGCATCATCTAGAGTTACATGCCGAATCGTAATTTGTTGGCCTTCAATTTCTTCTATGTGTTGTAATTTACTAACTACTTGTGCCATTTGTCCTCCTGAGAGATTGTATTTTCTCTGAACTATTTCTTTAACAAATATTAGAATCGTATTTTCTATCAATATCAAAGATATGAAATTGATATAACTCAATATATATACAGTACACTATGTCTATAATTTTGTTTTATAGATATTTCAATACTTATCTAATCACTCATTAAATGTTTGAATTTATAATATGAAAACTCCACTTTATGTACGATGGTTTAGCGATCTCGGGCTTGAGGATATTGCGCAAGTAGGAGGCAAGAATGCTTCACTAGGGGAGATGTTTCGAGAGTTAACTCCGATGGATATTAAAGTCCCTGATGGTTTTGCGATTACTGTTGATGGTTATTGGGACACCCTGCGTGAAGCAGATATTCTTGAAGAACTTAAAGATTTATTAAATCCTATTAATAAAGATGATGTTCATGACTTGGAAGCGCGTGCACAGAAAGCGCGTGTGCTTGTAGAAGATGCATCTTTACCCATTGCTTTATCTAAAGAAATCAGTGAAGCCTTTCAACAATATATAAAATTACATGGTAAAAGTATCAGTGTTGCGGTAAGAAGTTCAGCCACTGCAGAGGATTTACCAACCGCTAGTTTTGCGGGGCAGCATGATACTTTTTTAAACATTCGTACCGAGAAAGAGTTATTAAACACCTACAAAAAATGCTTAGCTTCGTTATTTACGAGTCGTGCAATAGTATATCGAATTAATAATAACTTTGATCACTTTAAAATCGCATTATCGGTTGGTGTAATGAAGATGATCCGCTCCGACCTTGCAAGTAGCGGCATCATGTTTTCGATAGATACAGAATCAGGTTTCAAGGATGCGGTATTTATAACTGCGGCGTATGGTTTAGGCGAAAATATTGTCCAGGGTAATGTAAGTCCAGATGAATTTTATGTACATAAGCCTACCTTCGAACAGGGCTATCGTGCAGTGTTACGTAAATATGTAGGAGATAAATCACTGAAAATGATTTACGCAAACAATGGTGAAACTATTCAACAAGAAAATACTGCGAGCGAAGATAAAAAGAAGTTTTGTATTTCTGATGAAGAAGTTTTAAAGCTTGCAGAGTATGCAATTAAAACTGAGAAACACTACAGTGCTAAAGCCGGTAAATTTAGACCAATGGACATGGAATGGGCTAAGGATGGTGTTGATGGCCAATTGTATCTATTACAAGCGCGTCCTGAAACTGTAATTTCACAACAAGATCAAAACATTCTAGAACAATACCATTTAAAAGAAGCAGGAGAGGTTATTGTTAAAGGCCGGGCTGCAGGCACAAAAATAGCGGTTGGAAAAGCAAGGCTGGTTGCAAACGAAGATCAATTATCTGCTTTTCAAGATGGCGAAGTTCTCATAGCAGATAGCACTTCGCCTGATTGGGGTTCAGTTTTTAAAAAAGCTTCTGCAATTGTAACCAATCGTGGCGGGCGAACATGTCATGCTGCAATTGTAGCGCGGGAGCTTGGAATTCCCGCTATCGTAGGCACGGAGCACGCAACACAAAAAATTCATGATGGTCAACAACTAACTATTTCTTGTGCTGATGGTGAGGAAGGTAAGGTCTATGCAGGGAAACTTGATTTTGAAGTCACAAAAACAGATTTAAGTAAGATTCAAAAGCCTCGCACTAAATTAATGATTAATTTGGGCAACCCAGATCTAGCGTTTAAGTTGAGCTCCTTGCCCTGTGATGGGGTTGGGCTTGCGCGTATGGAATTTATTATTAATAACCATATTGGAGTGCATCCAATGGCGCTTGTGCATTTAGATAAAGTAGAAGATTCAAATGAACGTAAGAAAATAGAAAATCTAGTCGCTAACTATAAAAACCCACAAGAATATTTTATTCATAAATTATCTGAAGGAGTAGCTACCATTGCAGCAGCGTTTTTTCCTAAACCAGTCATCGTTCGCATGTCAGACTTTAAGACTAATGAATATGCGAACTTGATTGGAGGAAAATATTTCGAAGCATCAGAGGAAAATCCTATGTTGGGCTTTCGTGGCGCCTCACGTTATGCGCATCCTAATTACGAAGAAGGATTTGTGCTTGAGTGCAAGGCTATGCATAGAGTGCGTGATGAAATGGGATTTGATAATGTTGTGCTAATGATTCCATTTTGTCGCAGAGTGCAAGAGGGTGAGTCAGTAATTGGGGTCATGAGTGCGTATGGTCTTAGGCGTGGGGTGAATGGACTTAAAATTTATGTGATGTGTGAGATTCCAAACAATGTTATACAAATTGATGAGTTTTTAGATGTTTTTGATGGGATTTCAATTGGCTCGAATGATCTAACTCAATTGGTTCTTGGTGTAGACAGAGATTCTGAGACTGTATCTTTTGATTTTGATGAGCGTGATCCTGGCGTTTTGAAAATGATCAAGCTTGCTGTCGAAGGAGCTAAGCGAAATATGTGCTATTCAGGCATATGTGGACAAGCACCCTCAGATTATCCAGAAATTACAGATTTCTTAGTAAATTTAGGTATCGATTCAATTAGTTTAAACCCTGATAGCTTATTGGAAACTTTAGTTCGGGTTAACAAACTAGAATCAAAAAAGATCTTGCCAATTGTGTGAATAAATATATTCGTAAATTAGCGTGAGTTCTTTACTATCAAATAATAATGACGCCCCGCTCATTGCCAAACTGCAAGATGCATCTATCTATGATCATGAGGTAGCCGAAGTTTCAGTTATAGAAACTCATATATCCTGGGTTGTGCTGACAGGAAGTTATGCATACAAAATAAAAAAACCAATTAAGTTTAGTTTTGTAGATTTTTCGACGCTTGGAAAAAGGGAATTTTACTGTAAAGAAGAAATGCGTCTGAATAGTCGTTTAGCGCCAAATCTCTACATAGGGGTTGTTGCTATTACAGGTAGCCATGAGAATCCAAGTTTTGATCAATCGGGTGATGCAATCGAATATGCTGTCAAGATGCGTCAATTCCCACAGTCCTCGTTATTAAGCTACTTATCTGTTCATAATCAATTGTCTCAAAAAAATATCGATGATATGGCAAGAGAAATTTCTGATTTCCACTTGCGTATAGATAGAGTACCAAGTAATACGATACTCGGCTCCCCTGAAGATATCCATCACTGGGTAACTGATAACTTCGAACAAATAGAATCAAATCTTACGGATAAAAAAAGTTATTCTACTTTGAAGAGCGTTAAAAGCTGGTGTGAAAACGAATATCATAAAAAATATAATCAATTACAGAAGAGAAGAGAAAATAAATTTATTCGAGAATGCCATGGCGATATGCACCTTGATAATATGGT
>CAYXVH010000037.1:0-4361 GCA_964468615.1 uncultured Thiotrichales bacterium
CTCCAAGTACAATTCTTTTGTATGAACTACCTTCCAATTTGAATTCATGTTCTGCAGGGCGGTGGGTGTGGCCGTGAATTAGGTGATTAACATTATGTTTCTGCATAGCTTGTTCAACGGCGAGTTGATTTACATCCATAATGTCTTCAGGTTTCTCTTGAGTAGCTGATTTGCTTTTGTTGCGCAAACCTTCTGCAATTTTTAAACGCCGTTGAACACTTAACATCAATAATGGTATTTGTATCCAAGGGTTACGAGCTTTGGCGCGGTATTTTTGATACGCGATGTCGTCAGTGCAAAGTGTGTCACCATGCATAATGAGGGTAGGGGTGCCGTATAGATCTAAAACGGTTTCTTCTTTTAGAATTTTGCAATGTGTTTGTTTGGCAAATCGTTTGCCAATTAAAAAATCTCGATTACCGTGAATAAAATACACGGGAACACCCGTATTACTGAGTTCACGAATAGCATTGATTGCAGGTTCTAATCCTATTGCGGGATCATCATCTCCAATCCAGTATTCAAATAGATCGCCTAATATATATAGAGCGTCTGCAGAGGAACATTCATGTAGAAAACGACAAAAGGCCGCAATGATATGCGGCCTTTTTTGATCGAGGTGTAAGTCAGAAACAAAAAGAGTTTGAGACATTACTCCGTTGCTTGCGTAAAGATAGGTTTACTCAACAATGGAGACCTTTTCAATAATGATGGGTTCAACCGGCACATCCTGATAAGGGCCTTTTGTGGTAGTTTCTGTAGCTTTAATTTTTTCTACAATGTCCATGCCTTCAGTAACTTTGCCAAATACAGCATAACCCCAGCCTTGAGCGGTTTCGCTGCTGAAGTTTAAAAAGTCATTGTCTTTAACATTAATAAAGAATTGCGCAGTAGCGGAGTGCGGGTCTCCAGTGCGTGCCATCGCAATGGTGCCATTATCGTTTTTTAGGCCATTATTGGCTTCGTTTTTAATTGGATCGCGGACAGTTTTTTGGTTCATGTCCTCAGTGAAACCGCCACCTTGAACCATGAAATTTGAGATTACACGATGGAAAATCGTACCATCAAAAAAACCCTCTTTCGCATAAGTTAGGAAATTTGCCACGGTGTTTGGAGCGTTATCTGCGTCGAGCTCGAGCATGATCGTTCCTTGATTAGTATCCATTTTTACCATTGTTGTTTCTGCCTGAATGTTAGATGTGATTGTGAATAAAAGTATGAATACTATTAGAAATATTTGCTTGCGCAGTGTATTCATTTCGCCTCCAGTACGTTTGTGAGTGTGGATAATTCCATATATTTGTCTGGAAAACCACCCTATAGTTCACTTCGGGTAGGGCTTCTAGATACGCAAAATAGCAATAAAGCTGCTATATATGCTTTTGGTGGATAAGCACTGCTTTTGTGGCATTGACCTTATTATTCACTAGCACGTATGATCCGCAATCGGTTCGATTTGTTCGCAATCGATCTTGGGTCTAATGATCCATATCAGTCGTTCGGGGCATAGCGCAGTCTGGTAGCGCACCTGCTTTGGGAGCAGGGGGTCCGAGGTTCGAATCCTCGTGTCCCGACCACCTTTGCGTGTAGGTACTACACGCAAGTTAAAGATGGCGTAGCCATTCTCTATATATTTGTCTACAGCAAAAGCATCTTGTTTTAAATAACATTTCTAGTACATTTTCCCTATGCAATTTAAAACTTTAGTCGATGCATTAACGCATAACCGAAGTGAAGACCGTTTTGTTGGTTTCATTAACGGGCAAGATGAAGAGAAAAGCATCACCTTTAATGCCTTGTACGAGCGTGCCTTAGGATTGTTGCATGTGTTGCAGCAAACAGGTGTGAAGCAAAGCGACTATCTCATGTTGAATTTAAGCGACAATGAGAAAATGGTGGATGTTTTTTGGGCTTGCCAATTTGGCGGCATTATACCCGTGCCTTTAGCGCTAGGGATTAGTGACCAGCATCGCCAAAAAGTATTAAATGTATACCGACAACTAACTAATAAAAAATCAAATAGGGCTTATTTATATACAGACCGGAAAACACTGCTGAAATTACAAACTAGTGCTAGTAAACCCGCAGAAGTTTCAACTTATCAAGAATTATCTAAGCATGTAATTCTAACGGATGATGTAGTCGATATCTCTAAACCTGGGAAGGTTGCTAATGTAGCTCCTGAAGATGTTTCTTTTATTCAGTTCTCATCAGGCTCAACCGGTAGCCCTAAAGGTGTTGTACTAAAGCATCGCAATCTAATGGCTAATATCGATGGTATTCAGCGTGCTGCACAATTTACTAAAGATGATACTAGTCTAAGTTGGATGCCGCTTACTCACGATATGGGATTGATAGGCTTTCACCTGAATCCAATTGTGTGTAACTACAATCACTACATCATGCGCACTGATTTATTTATACGTCGTCCACTTTATTGGATGACGGCCGCAAGTGATAAAAAAGCTAATGTGTTATGTTCGCCTAATTTCGGTTACAAACATTTTTTGAATGCTTACAGTCGAAAAGGCTTAAGCAATGTAGATTTTTCGCATATGCGATTAATTTTTAATGGTGCTGAGCCTATTTCGGTTAATTTGTGTGAGCAGTTCACCAATGAGTTGTCGCAGTATGGTTTACCAAAAAATAGTATGTTTCCGGTTTATGGTTTAGCTGAGGCCAGTTTGGCAGTTAGTTTTCCTGTAGTAGGCGCAGATTTAAAAGTCATAAACGTGGAGCGAGAATCACTAGCTATTGGTGCGCAAGCAGAAATTATGCAACAAGTGGATTCAACTTCAAATCTGGTAGGAGTTGGTAAAACCATTCCACATTGCAAAGTTAGAATTAGTAATAAAAAAGGTGAGGCGCTACCTGATGGTGTTGTTGGGCATATTCATATTGCTGGAAACAATGTTACCGAAGAGATTATTGGAGATGATGGAAGTATATTTTTTGATGAAGGTTGGGTGAACACAGGAGATCTTGGCTTTGTCTCGAATCAAGAGTTGTTTATTACCGGTCGTTATAAAGAAATCCTGTTTGTGAATGGTCAAAACTACTACCCACATGATATTGAAGAAACTTTGCATCAACTAGGTGGGCTCGAGCTAGGCAAGGTTGTGGTAAGCGGCGTCTCATCTGATAAAAATGATCTTGAGCAAGTGTTAGTGTTTATATTGTACAAAGGTAAGTTGGACGAGTTTCAAGAAATAAGTGCACTTGCTAGAGCAAAAGTAAATGAGCAATATGGTATCGAGGTGCATCATGTTGTGCCTATAAAGAAAGTGCCAAAAACAACCAGTGGTAAAGTGCAGCGTTCAGCACTTGCAGATTTATTTATTAATGGTGAGTTTGATGATGTGTTACAGACACTAGCGCCGGCACGCAGCGTAAATGTGCAAGCTGATCAAGTGAGTGATGATGAAGTAGTGAATGCGATTAAAAAAGTCTGTCAGGAGGCACTGTCAGAGAAAACGTTCAGTATTGATGATAGTTTATTAGAAATAGGGGCAAGCTCGCTTTCTTTGGTAGAAATACATTCAGGTTTGGATGAGTTGTATCCTGGTAAAATAGAAATTACTGACTTGGTTGATCATCCTTCTATTGCTGATCTTGCTAAATATATAAAAAATAAAGAGTCTTTAGTCGTATAAAGATTTTTTCTTTTTCCATCTTTTGTGAATCCACAACCAATCTTGAGGTTGTTGCAGAATTTGCTTTTCTACTGCCTGTACATATGACTTAGAGATTAAAGAAGATTCTTTGTCGTAGGGTGGTTGTGCGAGCTGTTTAAAAGTGGCTTGATATTTCCCTCTGCTAATGCGTTCTAACTGCATAAAAAATACTGGGTACTTAAATAAGGTGGCGATCTTTTCTAAACCTAAATAAAACGGTGTTTCTTGATTTAAGAACGTGGTCCAGTATGCCTCGTCTCTGCGTCTTGGAGCTTGATCGGGTGCAATGGCGATAATACGCGTTTGTTTTGCGCGTTTAATCAAATCGGTGACACAAGTCTTTGCAGGGATTAGGGTGATGTCAAATTTAGAACGCGACTCAAGTGTTAGCTGGTTTAACCACTTTTGATGCAATGGTTTATAAATACCGTCAATAGGATAAGCAAAGTGTTGGCTCGCTGCCAGCGTGGCCCATTCCAGATTACAATGATGCGCTAGAGATAAAATAATCGTCTGGTTTTCTTCTAATGGTTTCTCGATTATTTCAGAATTTTTAAAACTGACCCATTCATTTAGTTGTTCAGGTTTTAGATTAATTGTTTTAAGAATCTCTAAGATAACGTCACAATAGTTGCGATAATGACGCTTAAGTAATGCTCGGTGTTCATGCTTGCTAAGCTTTGGGAA
>CAYXVH010000038.1:0-8105 GCA_964468615.1 uncultured Thiotrichales bacterium
TAATCATCCGCTTTATAGTGATTTAAATAATACAAACAATCTTAAGGTTTTCATGGAACATCATGTTTACGCAGTATGGGATTTCATGTCGCTAGTCAAAGCCTTGCAGTTACATCTTGCTCCTATCAATATTCCGTGGATACCAATTAAATATCCACACTACGCCTATTTCATTAATCAGCTAGTTTTAGAGGAAGAATCTGACAAAGCACTTACTGCAGCTGTCGACTTTACTCATGCCAGCCATTTTGAGGGTTACTTGAAAGCAATGACGGATATAGGCGCTAACACTCAACCCATTATGCAATTTGTAAACATTGTTGAAACAAAAGGTCTTGAGTCTGCTTTGCAAACCCAGAGCGTTCCCCACCCTGCTAAGCAGTTCATGACATTCACTTTCGATATGATTTCACGCAACGAGCCTCATCTGTTAGCCGCAATACTGGCCTATGGAAGAGAAACAATAGTCCCAGAATTATTCCAATCCATTCGACATGGATTGCAAATAAACCAACGTGATGCACCTAATTTACATGCATATCTTGATCGACATATTGAACTAGACAAACATGAGCATGGCCCACTCTCTGTACGCATGGCTAGTGAACTATGCGGCAATGCTATTGATAAGCATTCTGATGCAATTGAAGTTGCAGAACAAGCTTTAGCTAGTAGACTAGAATTTTGGAATGGAATACATTTATCGTTAGTAGCTTAACGAATTTTTTTCATGCAAGACAATATTCATTGATGTTTATTTAAGGGTAATTTTAAACTCTACTATTTAGCTCGATCACCACTTCGTATGTCTAATGTATTACAAAATAATCAGCCTAATGTTTTACAGTTCGTCCACATCACGGACACTCATTTACTTAACCAGTCAAAAGATACTTTTAACGGTTTAAATACAAAAAACTCTCTTGAGTCGACTCTATCTCACATTCAATCAAACTACGCTGATATCGATTTTTTGTTGCTTACGGGAGATGTTTCGCAAACAGGTGTTCAACAAAGCTATACCGTTTTAAAAATGGTATTACAACAATATGTATTTCCCATTTATTGCGTACCAGGCAATCATGATGCACCAAAACTGTTACAACAGGTCATCTCTAATTGTCCCGACGATTCAATCAACATTATTCAATTGGGTAAATTCTCATTGGTTTTATTGAACAGCTGGGTGGAAAACCACAATCACGGCGTAATTTCACAACACTGTTTACAACAACTCGAAGAGCATCTTCAGAATAGCGAAGACCAATTTAATATTTTCGCCATACATCACCCACCTGTATTGATAAACAGCAAATGGCTAGATGAATTGGGACTACTAAACAAGGCGGAATTTATAACCCTTGTTGAAAAATATTCTGCTGAGGGAATTCTCCTATTTGGCCATGTCCACCAAGAATTTGACCAGCAAAAAGATAAGTTACGTTTGCTCTCAACCCCCTCCACTTGCCACCAATTCAAGAAATATACTGAATCCATAGAAATCGAAAACACAGCATCACCCGCATATAGGTTCATTAAGCTGAGCCTAACTAATAACCATACAAATAAAATACATACAACAATTCATTACGTAGAGTGAAATCATTAATTAATTCAGTCATAGGCTTAAGTTTCCTGTTATAGCCAATAAAGTTTCTAAGATCTATAGCCTATGCCTATAGGTCTAATAATTACAAAGTATTCGGATTCAAAATTCATCTAATTTAGACTCATCATTAGCATAAATGAGCGGTCTATAAGTTAAGTGTATAAGTAGATACTAATGTCTACTGAATGGATTCAAAGTGCATTTTGCGAACTTTAATTTCATTTAATTTAACAAGATGACTTGTTCAGAATAATAAATACTAGAAATATTATTAGGAAGGAGAAGTAAAATGAGTATGGCTAATGAAACTACGGGCTTATTGACACAGATTCAAACTACAACTATTCCTTGGGCAAATGTGTATGCCGTCACTGCGGCGATCATTACCGGCGTATTCATACTTTCTGCTGTGGGTTTTGCTGGACCAGAAGTTTTGCATAATGCCGCGCATGATATTCGTCACGGTCTCGCATTCCCTTGCCACTAGAGCTTAAGTAATGAAAACCTTTAATAGGATTTTTTTAACAGCGTTATTTTCAGGCGTACTCGCAGGCCTAGTGTTAGCAGGCCTACAACACTTCACCGTTATTCCTATGATTTTTGAAGCTGAAACGTATGAAGTTGCGGATAGCGATGCAGTAACTGAACACGGCGAAGAAGCTTGGGCACCGCAAGATGGTGCTGAACGTACTTTTTACACCGCAACTAATAGTGTAATCGTCGGTATAGGATTTGGGTTATTGTTGACTGCATGTTATGCATTTAGAGGTTCTGTTACTTGGCAAAAAGGAATCTTGTGGGGGCTCGCAGGGTTCGCTGCAGTTCATCTTGCACCCTCTTTTGGCTTACCACCTGAACTCCCTGGTGATGCAGCAGCACAATTAGAACAACGCCAAGTATGGTGGATAGTGACCGTTATCGTTACAGCAATAGGTTTATGGATAATTGCCTTTCAACCAAAGTCATATTTGAAGCTTTTTGGTGTAGCGTTAATTGCCTTACCGCATATTTTCGGTGCGCCACAACCCGCAGTACACGAAAGTTTAGCACCAGATGAACTGAGAACTGCGTTCCACCTTACTTCTCTTGTGACCAATGCAATATTTTGGATTGTGCTGGGGATTGTTAGCGCCTATTTCTATAATAGACTTGAAAAGCGAGCAGAGAGAACAACGATGAATACCGCAACCAATTAAATTTATAATTTAGTTGGTTGCAAACTAGCTTAGTCTCCCAATCTTGGCTATCAAATTCTTAACCTTGTGATTTTACATCATGATGTAAGCTCGTATAAATTAAATATAAACTACTGAGAGTGTGTTTAAATAAGATAAACAATTATTAAAGCCAATTCTTTCATGAAGGAGAGCGAATGAGATCGGCGTATATAAAAACAACTCTAATTTTTTTATTGCTTACAATTTTATCTTGTCCAATACCGATACTTGCCTACGATCTAACGGACTCTTTTTCTATAGAAGGTACACTAACTTCTGTCGCCCAACACGCCGAACTTGATAATGTAGTTAAAGAAGATGGTAGCAATCGTTCGGATACCACAAGAGCTGCAGTGGTACTCGACATCGGCGCTAACTTTCACCCTACCGAACAAGATGAGTTTCAACTTACCTATGGCTTTGCTGAGGGCGAAGCCTTAAATGGTTTAGAAGCGTTTAGTGTGGTGCCTTTTTCGGATGATTTAGAAGACGATCTAAGAGATATTAATAATAGTGATCGCTATAACTTATTAGAGGCATGGTACAAGCACAGCTTTAAGTTTAATGAAGTGAATTCATTAGGCATCACCTTAGGCATCATTGATGCTACGGGGTACGTTGATGATAATGAGTATGCTAATGATGAAGTGTCACAGTTTATGAATAGCGTCTTCACGAACAACACGTTAGGAGGTTTACCCTCTTATGATGTTGGCGCTGCAGTGGAATTTGAATCTCGACTTTGGTCTGTAAAGGCCGTGGTGATAGATTCTGAAAATGATGATGGAAACGACTTCAAATACTATACAATTCAGATCGGTCATCACGTAACAACACGATGGGGATCAGGCAACTATCGCATTTTCGGATTTACCACTAATAACGAATTTGTAGACACAGAGGGAACAGGTAAAGACAATCTTTTAGGGTTTGGTGTATCTATTGACCAACAGATAAGCGAATCGCTTGGATTATTTACAAGACTCGGCACACAGGATGATGAGGTCCCAGTTAATCATGATGAATTGGTTTCGCTAGGTTTAAATGTAGCAGGTGCAATTTGGAATCGTCCGGATGATGTAGTGGGGGTAGGCGTCGCTTATCTTGATGGTGCAAAGAGTTCCGGAATCAATGACACCACTACTTTGGAAACCTATTATAAGTTTGTGTTTTCAGACTACATTGACCTTACCTTAGATGCGCAATGGATCGAGGATGATCTGCGCGAAGCGAAAGATCCTGAAGGAACTCTAGTTGGCTTACGTTTTAACGCAAACTTTTAAATTACGTTTATGGAATGAGAGTTTGCTTACCTATTTGTTAAATATTCGTGAAAACTTATTACGCAAAGTAGAATTACTTTCAATATTTTGAATTTTTGCTTCTTGCCTTAGTAATTGTTCTCGAGAGTAATGCGGCTCTGCTATAGCATCAACGGCTAAATTAATTAAACTATGTTCAGGCTCCATCCTGCCCGCCTCTAACTCTCGTTGCGTTAACTCATACAAGGTATCAATACAAACGCTACCACCAATTGTGCATTCTCTAGTTATCAGCATATTGTAATCTTGACCTCTAATTTCTCTAAACTTTTCTACATCTAGGCTATCGCTTAATTGATATTCAACAGCATCCATTAAAGATTTATACAACGAAAGCAAAGTAATATATTCCTCAACCTTTAATGCTTTTTCATGCCTACTAATAATTTCTTCTCGAATTTGTTGCCAGTCTGATATATTTTCAATACAATTGTTTACCTTATCAGCGAGGACCTTCAAGCTCATCTCTTAAACAACCATAAAAAGTAAAATTGCAGACTTATGCATTTTTGCATCAAAGCAACCTTCCTTCTACTGTTGAAACAACATGCCCACCCACGTATACCTCACGAATGCCAGCAAGCATCCTCGCGCGTAACATAATCAAGGATGGACGACGAATTTCATAACCCTGCTCTATATTTAAAGACAGATCAGATTCAGGGAAATACTGATGTTCTAATAAATAAGCACCAAGAAATGCTGCGCCATTTCCCGTTGCAGGGTCTTCGCGCACACCATGTGCGTCGAAAAAGAATCTCACACAAAAATCATTTCTAGAATCATGTGTCTGTTGAGTAAAGAGGTAAGTGAGCGGTGGGAAACCATTCGCCAACATTGAAGAATATTTTTCAAGACTTAACCTGCTTTCACGAAGCGCATCTAGACTGCAAAGCGGGATCATCATGGCAGATGTTCCAGCGGAAACCACCTGAATGGGCGTTCTCGTTTCGATATCGTCTGGCGATATGCCTAACGCAATGGCAATCGGTTCAACGGATGAAATAGCGCCAAGCGACATTTCAGGCGCCAAAAACCATACAACTTCTTTTTCATCATCAGATATTTCAAACGTTACTGATACTTGAGATTCTGCTAGATTAAGTTTTATTTGTGAGCATGTTCCAGCAATAACATGATTTCGAAGCACCTGTGCTGTTCCAAGAATTGGGTGGCCAGCAAATGCTATTTCTTTTGATGGCGTATAGATCCGCACACGGTAGCCACCATCCCCCTCAGGTACTGGGGAAACAAAAGTAGTTTCTGAAAAGTTCATCTCCGCTGCAATCTGCTGCATCGAATCTTCTGGCGGCAACCGCTCACCTAGCACAACGGCTAGCGGGTTTCCTGAATATGACTGTTCTGCGAATACATCAACTATGTAGAATTGATAGGACATTTATCTAATTTTTAGCTTGTCACGTAGTTTAAATAATATTTTCAAACCTAATGTTGTTTATATAAATGTCTGCAAACATGAAACTATACCTTTAAATCTTCCACTGTCATGTTGAAACAATTTGCATCGAATTACGTTGTATTCCCAACGTAAAACGTGCCTAACATCTTCACCTATACTTGGTGCTTTCCAATATCTCCCATCGTTAAACCCAAATATATTTTTACCCGTCCCATCCTCATATTGGCATTGCCAATTATTTTTATCTTTAATCGAGCAGCTTTCGTATTTATCTAGCAGACCTGCCACTTCACTGATGACTGAATTTTCACCCACTCGGTAAGTAACTCTCATTACCGGACGCCATTCATTAATTACATCATCTTCAACAGCAGACTTCACCACAACATAGGAATAAACAATACGATCATTGCTACAAGCAATAACACATAATGCTGATACGGATACAATTAGTAAATAACGCACAGATTAATTAGTATATTTTTATTATCCAGAATCATTCTATTAGCTAGCTTAATGCTAAATAATACTACATTATAGTTTTCATGCCCTCTAAAAACACATCGGAATTCATTCTTTTATCTGAATTAATAAAGGTATTGAAAGACAAAGAATATTATCAGACATTTGCTAAAACAATAGCGATGACCAGTAATTCCAAAAATCCGATGCCGTCTGACGATGAACTTGTTGCAGAGATGTTTCGCTATTTTATTCAGACAGATCTTCTACACATATACCGCGAAGATATATTGGTAACTTTAGATTCTATTGAATCTGAAGTCGATCGGAAAATACCAAATAATACTAAAACTGAAGATTATGTAGATAATTTAAAAGATACAATTCGTGATGATATCTGGAACAATGAGATATATATAAAAGCCAAAGAATTAAAGAAGTTATATGCAAACAAATGCATCGTATTCCCTAATTCATTATTAACAGAATTATCCAAACAAGAAAAACTTATAAACTAAGTCAATTGCCCACTTACAAGCAACGTGAAATCAGGTTTCTTTCCATTTACTTTCGCTTCTACAGTAGCCTCAGCAGCACCCAATGCAAACGAAAGTGCAGCATCTCGATCAGCAAAGATTTTGCTAATATCTAGTGTTACAGCATCTTCACCTGACTTGAATAATGTCGCAACAGGCTTGTACTCACCAGATTCAGTTTCCTTGGTTTTGTATAAAATCGTATAGTTTTTATATTTTTTCAGATCTGCTTTCACATCATCCCCAGAATTAGATTGAATTCAGAAGCACTTTTGCAACAATTATAGCTTCATATCGAACGGTAGAAAGCATACATTTGATCCTCAATTATTTTCACCATGGCCGACGAAAAGCATAGATATTTAGCTAAAAATACGAGAGGTAGATATTGGCGGTGGTTGGAGTCATAAGCGAACCCCACTCTCACATACATATAAGTATAAATTCCCTGTAAAACAGCCTATTTACAGGGAATATTTATAAATTAGCCTTCTTACTACTTCTCTTTCACTAGCATTATTCTGAAGTTCCAAGTATTTATACGATTTTCACTTGAATCCGTCTATTTGATAACAGGGAAATATCAGGGAATTCAATTTTCCTAGTAATAATTGATCTTTAAATTGTTTAACTACGAATTAGAAAATCACAGCGGGTTGTCCTCACAGTAGATTCCAAATCCTGGTAAGAAATGCGGCCAGCTACCGCGCGTTCGGTTCCATCTGCTTTATCAACCCCATGAGATCACTGTCGGTCGATAAGACGAGCGTCGTGTTCGTATCGATTACCGATCGATAGGTGTCTAGTGTCTTCACGAAATCGTATAATTCTGCAGCCGCGGGCGTTTGATTGTAGCTGCGCGCGTAAATATCGGTCGCTTTGGCGTCTGCGTCACCTTTAATGCTCTGAATCTCACGATAGGCTTTCGAAACAATTGTCTGCAGCTCGCGCTCTTTATTCCCATTGATTCGGGCCGCTTCTCCAGCGCCCTCTGAGCGAAAGCGCTCAGCAATTTGGTCACGTTCGCTGATCATGCGGGCGTAGATCTTCTGTCGCACACTTTCATTGTAGTTGATGCGTTTGAAGCGAATATCCAAAAGCTCAATTCCAAACTCTGCGAGCTTCCCAGAAGCCGCATTGAAAATATCAGCCTCTATAAGCTGCCTTCCCTTGGAGATTGGTAACAAGATGCTGACATCCACATCAGCCAATAGTGGATCTACCTCTGGTGATCGGCCCTTGATCGTACGAATAATCTCAATCAGTTTGTGCTTCGCCACGGCGTTGCGCGTTTCACTACCGAGAATATCTTCTAAGCGCGATTGTGCGCTGCGCTCGTCTCTCAAACGTAGAAAATATTGTAATGGGTCTTTTATGCGCCAACGTCCAAAAGTATCTACGGTGATGTAGAGCTTGTCTTTAGTCGGCATGTCATTCGCGGTACCATCCCATACAAGAATGCGTTTTTCGATCCGGTTGGCTTTCTGAATGAAGGGTATCTTCATTTTGAGGCCGGCCTCGCCAATGACATCACCTACT